>JBJOOW010000407.1:0-7258 GCA_046051095.1 Bacteroidota bacterium
TTATGGTAACGCTACCGCCTTTGCATCGGACAACCAAACACAAGCCAAGTTTGCCGAAGCCTCTAAAAAAGCAGGCGTAAAAACTGTAGATGCACTTAAGAAAGATGACTTTAACGTACAAGGCCTGCAAGGCAGCGCCCGCGAGTTAGTTAAATGGGCATTTGGTGCTAAAAAAGGCGATGTATCGCCAATTTTTCAGGTGGGTAACAAACACGTAGTAGCAATGCTTGATTTGGTACGCCCTGCCGGTTTAGCCGAAGTAGACGCTGTACGCGAACCGGTTAAAGCCGAAGTAATACGCGATAAAAAATACGAAATACTGGCTAAGAAAATTACCGATGCCAAAGCATCATCTGTAGATGAACTTGCCGGTAAACTGGGTAAACCAGCTGTAGATGCTATGCACCTTTCGTTTATGTCGTCTAGCCTTAACAATGGTTTCGAGCCGGCTGTGATTGGTGCGGCATTTAACACGGCTAACAAAGGCAAAGTATCGGCCCCTGTAAAAGGTAACCTGGGTGTGTTTGCCATACAGGCTGTAAACGTACAGGATGCGCCTAAACAACAGGATTATGCTGCTGCACAGTATAACCTTAGCCAGCAAATGCTGGGCAAAGCACGCTACGCTGCCGAGGCTCAGAAAAAGGCTGCCAAAGTTGTTGACGACCGCGCCGAGTTTTTCTAATCAACTCAGTTAACCATATACAAAAAGCCTCCCGATAACATCGGGAGGCTTTTTTGTTTTTAGGCGGCATTAAAAATAAATTTGTTTAATTAAATCGCACGCGATATATTTGTATACGATTTAAAACAGCGACTATGAAAAACAATGCAGTAAAAACAATAATGCGCCTGCTGATAGGTGGCGCAATGGTATTTGCTTCTGTGGCCCACTTTACCTTTGCACGTGCCGAGTTTCAGGCGCAGGTACCCAACTGGCTGCCACTGGGTAAAGACCTTGTAGTAATACTTTCGGGCATAGCCGAGCTGGCGCTGGGCCTGGCCATGATATTTGCCACCAAATGGCGTAAGCAGGCTGGTTATGCGCTGGCGCTTTTCTATGTGCTTATCTTTCCGGGCAACATTGCGCAGTACGTAAACCACATTAGTGCATTTGGGTTAGATACCGACCAGGCGCGCCTGATACGCCTGTTTTTTCAACCGGTACTTATACTGTGGGCCTTGTACAGCACAGGTGCTTTTGATAAAGAGGAAGATGTTGCCAATAGTTTTTACGATTTAGATGCCATTGACCTGAAAGGCCGTAAAGTGAGCATGAGCGATTTTAAAGGTAAAACAGTTATGGTGGTAAACACCGCATCTAAATGCGGGCTTACACCGCAATACGAGGGGCTGGAAGCGCTGTATAAAAAGTATCAGGATAAAGGTCTTGTTATACTGGGTTTTCCCAGCAACCAGTTTGCTAATCAGGAGCCCGGCACCAGCGATGATATAGCCGCTACCTGCAGCATTAATTATGGTGTTACGTTCCCTATGTTTTCTAAGGTAGATGTAAACGGGGCAGAGGCACATCCGGTGTTTAAGTTTTTAAAAGCTAAAGCCGGTTCGTACTTTATTAACCGCTCGGTTAAATGGAATTTTACTAAGTTTCTGGTCGATAAATCGGGTAATGTAGTCATGCGCTTTTCGCCATACACCAAACCCGAAGAGCTGGAGAAAGATTTGGTAAAATATCTGTAACCCCTATGCAGAACGATATATTAAAACTGGAAAACCAGGTATGTTTTCCCATTTACGCGGCCTCGCGGCTGGTTACACGTTTGTACCAGCCATACTTTGATAAGCTGGATATTACTTACCCGCAGTATCTGGTGTTTTTGTTGCTGTGGGAGAAAGATAACCGCAATGTATCCGACATATCGCACTGCCTGTACCTGGAGAGCAGTACACTTACACCCCTGCTAAAACGTATGGAGGCCAAAGGTTACATTAAACGTAAACGCTCGGCCGAAGACGAGCGTAGTGTGTTTATACAACTTACCGCAAAAGGCAAAAAGCTGGAGGAAAAAGCCAGCGCTATACCCATGCAGATAGTAGGCAAAATGCAAACCGAAGAAATAAGCGTAGATGAAATACTGAAGATGAAAGATACGCTGCAAAAAATTACGCGCCTTATAAGCGCACAATAATTACCTATTGTTTAGCGGCCGTCTGCTCGCCATCATACTGGTACACGGTATATAGTATGGTTTTACCTACGGCGTTTAACGTTACTTTATCTACCACATCCATGTTATCGGCGTGGGTGTGCCAGTAATCGCCAAAGGTTTGCGAGCGGCTGTTAGGGTCGTAGTGTATAATATCTACCGTAGGTATTTTAGCTACCTGGTTAATGTATACGTGGTCGTCGGTAATGCCGCCAATAGTTTGGTTACTGAAAAAGTTAGACAGGCCAAGCGAGGCCGCATTGCCCCACACTTTATCCTGCACCCAACCGGCGTTGAACGATGAGTTACCCTCGCGTGCAAACACAGCTCCTTTGGCTGCAGCCATATCCAGCAGTATACCAAAGTCGGCACGGTAACCGGGCACATGCGGGTTAGCGCTCCAGTGTTGCGAGCCAAGGCACCAGCTGCCTTCGTTATCGTAAGTACCGGGTTTAATAATATCATCCAGCGATGAGGAATAGCCACGGTCTTCGGCATCGTTAAAAAAGAAATCGACACCGATATTGGCTAATGGCTGCGCTTTAATGGCACGGGCTATTTCTATCAGCGTACCTACGCCGCTGGCACCATCGCAGGCCGATAATATTGGCTTGTTACGGTCTTTACTATCCTGATCGGCCCAGGGGCGGCTATCCCAGTGCGAGCTAAGCAATATGCGCGTAGTAGCGCCGGGGTTAATGCTGCCAATAATATTGGTGCATTTAAGGTTTACTCCATCAAAACCAATAGCATCAAATTTTTGTACATACACCGTATCGGTATATTTCTTTATCTCCTCTATCAGGTATTTGGCGCAGGCTTCGTGGCCCTTCGAGTTCATTTCGCGGGTGCCAAATGCCAATTGTGCTGCTGTATAATTATACGCCGAGTCGGCATTAAACGCCGGTGCGTTAACCACTACAGCCGGTTTGGTTTCTACCGGTTGGGTATCGCTCTGTTTGTTGCCAAACCTATCGCAACCGGCAAGTACAACTACTAATGCAATGGCCAAATACTTTTTCATATACTATTTTTTACAGCAGATTTATCAGATTATACAGATTACGAAAGTTCATTAATGTATTCTTTAAGTATAACACGATTAATACCTTTCTTCATATCTATTACATTAAAATTCAAAAGCAGAGCCAGCTTTTTACCTGACAATTTCAGGTAAGTCATTACCTGTGCTTCGTGTACAGGTATAATAGCATCTACGGCTTTTATTTCAATTATCAGTTTGTCTTCAACCAATAAATCAATCCGGTAACCTGCTTCCAATTTTACGCCTTTATAAACTACCGGCAATGCTTTCTCACGTTCTACTTTCAGGCCTTCATTCAGCAACTCAAATTCAAGGCAGGTTTGATAAGTTGACTCCAGCAAGCCAGGCCCCAATGTAGTATGCACCTTGTATGCGCAACCAATCACCTTATAAGAAAGCTCGTTCAACTCGTGCTGCATCTAATCTGCTTTATCTGTTCAATCTGCTGTGATTTATGTGGTTGACCAGCTTGCACCTTCCTTACCGTCTTTCACCTGTATGCCTATTTTAAGCAGTTCATCGCGTATCTTGTCCGACGATGCAAAGTCCTTTTTAGCACGTACATCTTTGCGCAGTTCCAGTATCAGATTCATCAAACCTTCTACTTTATCCGAACCGGCGGCCTCTTCTTCTTTAAGGCCAAGTACTTCAAAAACTATCTCGTTAAACAGCGTTTGTAACACTTCTTTATCGGCTGCGGTTATAGTATCGCTGCCATCGTTTATCGAGTTAATTACGCGCACACCTTCAAACAGCGCAGCAATAGCTACCGGTGTGTTAAAGTCGTCGTTCATGGCCTCGTACACATCAGCTTTAATGTTTGCCACCTTTACAGTTGATGCGTCGGCTGTTTTAAGCCCCGGCAATAACTTAATGGCATTCATCAGGCGCTGGTAGCCCTTCTCGCTGGCCTGTAGGGCTACGTTGCTAAAATCGAGCGTGCTGCGGTAGTGTGCCTGTAACATAAAGAAACGTACCACCATAGGTGCATAGCCTTTCTCTAATAGTTTATGGCTACCGGTAAACAACTCCTGTGGTAAAAACGAGTTGCCCAGACTTTTACTCATTTTCTGTCCGTTAACGGTAAGCATGTTGGTGTGCATCCAGTACTGTGCCGGTGCTTTTTTGCAGCAGGCCACGTTCTGCGCTATCTCGTTGGTGTGGTGGGTTGGCACTAAGTCCATACCGCCGCCATGTATATCAAACTCCTCGCCCAGGTATTTGCTACTCATGGCGCTGCACTCAATATGCCAGCCGGGGAACCCTTCGCCCCACGGACTAGGCCAGCGCATTATATGCTCGGGCTTGGCTTTTTTCCATAGTGCAAAATCAAGGCGGCCTTTCTTGTCATCCTGGCCTTCCAGGTTCTCTCGGGTGCCATCCAGCATATCTTCCAGCTTACGCCCGCTAAGTGCGGTGTAAGGGTAATCTTTTGCAAACTTCTCTACATCAAACCAAATGGTACCATCTACCTCGTATGCCAAACCATTCTCTATTATCTTTTTGGTCATCTCTATCTGCTCAATAATATGGCCGCTGGCAGTAGGTTCTATACTTGGTGGCAGCAGGTTAAAATCGTCCAGCACCTTATGAAAATCTACCGCGTACAGTTGTACTATTTCCATTGGTTCCAGTTTTTCTAACCGCGCGCGTTTGGCAATTTTATCCTCGCCTTCATCGCCATCGCTTTCCAGGTGGCCCACATCGGTAATATTGCGTACATAGCGCACTTTATAGCCCAGGTGTTTCAGGTAGCGGAAAACCACATCAAACGACATAAACGTACGGCAGTTGCCCAGGTGCGCATGGCTGTATAGGGTAGGGCCGCACACGTACATGCCAACATGTGGCGCGTTCAGCGGCTTAAAAACTTCTTTCTCGCGGGTAAGGGTATTGTATATTTTAAGTTCCTGCATAGGGTACAATATTATATGCGCTTCGGCTTATATGCTAATGGTATAAGAAAAAAATATGGGGTATTTAAAATGCTACCAGTGGATACGTTTGGAAAGTAAGAACTCGTGGACTACAATTTCCGCGTCAGATTCGTAAAAAACAATGGTATATTTTCGTTTGTATGGAACACACTTTAATCCAAGCGATCTTCGGTCGGGTTCTTTGCATACAGGGTGTATCACCCTGTTATCCGCCAGCGCATCAATTGCGTCATAAACTTCGTCGGAGAACCGCTCTGCTGTTTTTACAAGCCCTTTAGACTCTATAAACCAGGCTACACTGGCAATACTTTCTGATACCGATTCGCGGATAATTATTTTTCTGCGGCCCACTTACGTATCAGTTTTTTTGAGTTTGCTCTGGCCTCTTCAATAGTCAGCATTTTCTCGGGGCGGGTTTTTAGTACTGCCCGTTTTTGTAAAGCCTTGTATTCCTCTTCCGAAATCAGATAATAATTCTTTTTATCAATAACCAGTTTATTCATACCTCTAAGATAATACGATTCCAACAAACCGGCAATTAATCGCTACAACGAAAACGTTACTGCCACGGGGTAGTGGTCGCTTAATTCTTCGCGGATGGTGCGGTAGCTGTTTATTTTGATACTGCCATCAAAAAACGTGTAGTCTATACGGAAAATAGAAAGCTTATTGGCAAAGGTGGCCCCAAAGCCACGGCTTTTTTCAATAAAGGCATCCTGCATGTTGCCGCGGGCTGTGCTATACGTGTACGATACCGGCACATCGTTAAAATCGCCGCACAGCATTTTATGACCGTTGTACGTTTCCATGCTTTCGGCTACGGCATTAGCCTGCTGCGAACGCTTGGTATAGGCGCGTTTCATTTTGCGCATTATTTTTTTTACCGGTGCCCAGGCGGCGCTCTGGCTGCCTTCTATCGAATCGATAGTAGCGTAATCATCGTACCCCAAGTGTATGCTTTGAAAGTGCACATTGTACACACGGGTTACCTTGCCGTTAATATTAATATCGGTATAAATGCAGTTGTTGGTCAGCGAGTTTTCGAAATCTATTACACCGGTATCTACCACCGGGTATTTAGAAAACGTAGCCACGCCCCACTGCTGGTGCAGCTCGCCACTGCGCCACAATGTTTGCTGCAATTTGCTTTTAGGTGTTTTACGCAAATCTACCGCCGGAAAAAACTGTACATACTTATACCCCAGCGTATCGCGCAGGTACTCCAGGTTAGGAAACAACTGGTTATTGGTGTAAAACTCCTGCAGACAAACCACATCGGCGTTCTCGTGTTGTATAAGCGCCATCATCTGCTCGCGGGTTTCGGTGTTTTTATTCCAGTTGTACAGGTCAAAGTTTTTTACGTTCCAGCTAAGCACTTTTACGCCACTCTCTTTGCTGTTATCGTTAAAGTTTAGGGCAAACGTTGCGTGTATAAACTGCCAGGTAAGCACAATACCCACCAGCGATATAAGCCCGAAACTATCGCGCTTAATTATCCATAACACCAGAAAGAAAAAGTTAACCACCAGCACCACGGGGAAAGCAAAACCTATAAACGCCAGTTGCCAGTATTTAACCGGCTCTACATACGTAGCCATGCACGATAGCAATAAAACTATCAGCGCAATTACATTAAGGGTTTTAAAAAATAAGCGTAGCAAGGGGTTGAAAATTGCAGTTCAATATAGCCGGTTGTCCGTTACTTTTTAGAGTAATGGAATAAAAATTCTCTCTCTTCTTTAT
Source organism: Bacteroidota bacterium (assembly GCA_046051095.1). Classification (GTDB taxonomy): domain Bacteria; phylum Bacteroidota; class Bacteroidia; order Chitinophagales; family LD1; genus Bog-950. The sequence continues at coordinate 6,894 of JBJOOW010000407.1, forward strand.
TCAGGCTATCGTAACCCGAACGCGCAATTTTGTCTAATATTTCATCTACGCGCTGCTGTTCGGTTTTGGTGTTGCTTTTTTCTATCGGTTTACGGTAATTCTCGTTACGGTAGGTAGTGCGTAGCGGGCTTTTGCGTTTAAACGGGTTGCCAAGCTTATCGAGCCAGCCAAATATATCGGTGCCGTTTTGTAGCCCGCGGATGTATAAAAAGCCGCTAATAGCCCCGCCTACGTGCGCAATGTACCCACCGGCATTACCGTATGGTATATTAATAACATCCAGCAGTAGCGAGAATACAGCAATGTATTTTATGCGCACATTACCCAGCAGTATCAGGCGTATTTCGTAATCGGGATTAAGGGTG
>JBJOOW010000408.1:0-4292 GCA_046051095.1 Bacteroidota bacterium
AAAATTGTAGTTGCTATGTATAGCACCGGTAGCGCTTATAGTGGTATAGCACCCACCCGATTGCGTAGCACCGGTACAAAAAATATTATCGGCAGCATCTACATTTACGCTGTAATACTCAACAAAACCGTTGGGGGCAGAAGCATTGCTTTCTACATAGCCGGTTGTATTGAATGAGTAGTCTAACGAGCCGTCGTAGTTTAATCTTACAATAATGCCCGACCGGTTAGGCGCAATGCTATGGCCGGCTACAATAATTTTGTTGTCGCTTTGTATATCAATAGCACGTGCCTGGGCATCGGTGCCAAAGGCAAGTGTAGTAACCCCATATACACCAAAGCTGTTATCATATCCTATAATCCCATCGGATAAATAGAAGAGCCGGGCTATAAAAAACAAATGCTGGCCGTTTTTTTCGGCGGTACCGGCTACCAGTATTTGGCCGTTGCGCTGGGTTTTAATATCAAACGCCTCTACACTACTCAATCCAAGTTCGGTTGGCATGGCATAGTCTATATATTGCTGGTTGGTAGTAATAAAAACAAGGTGCGTGGCCGAATCGCGGTGGCCGCAAACAGCTATGCCCAGGTTGTTGCTAAGTGTATCGCAGGCAAAGGCCGACCGGGCTATAGTATTCGTATGCCCTTGCAGTAAAGATCCATCATCGGCAGAGTACGTGCCTATATAGCCGCCAACAGTACTCGTAGGAAAAATATCTTCGCGCAGGCCGCATAGCAGTATTCTTCCATTGGGCATCATTTTTACATCGCGTATTTCGGGGCATTCGGTAAGTCTATGCATACCAATAAGCCCATCTACCTCGCCGCGTTGGGCATGGCAAACAGTAGCGGTAAGCAACATTAGTAAACAGGCCAGCAGGTAGTTTCTCATAATCAGCATTTTTAAAAACAGGTGGATGTATAATTAGCACAGCAACATTATACCGCCCCACATGTACACCCAACCTTAATACCGGCATTTTGTGACAATAAAATCTACAATTTGTGTGGCAAGCAATTTAAAATCAGATATTTGTAACTATATGCGCACCAACAAATGTTTTACACTGATAGGCTTGCTAAATCCTGCCGAGAAGAAAACACTACTGGCCAACCTTAAAAGCCGCAAAGGCAAACTGGTGGCATTGGCAGGTTACCTGATAAAGCTTGCCGAAGCCCAAAAACCATTGCCCGAAAACGAGGCCTTGTTGCTGCGCATATATAAACAGCGAAGCAGTAAAGCGGCAGAGGATACCCTGCGCTCTGATTTGAGGCACATAGCCAATGCAATAGAAGATTTGCTGGCGCACAAACAGTTTGAAAGTAAAACGCACCACCAAAGCCAGGTACATTACCGATACCATGTGTGCATGGCCCTTATAGAGCGTGGCGAGTATCAGCTTTTCCGCACCGAAACTACCGGGGCCATTAAGCACTTTTTACAACTGGAAGATTATACTGCAGGCGCACTGTTTTTTAATTTGCTTAAAGAGCACGAAAGCCGCTTTGCGCCCGCCACTAAAGATAACTACGAGCAATTGTACGATGAACTGTTGCAGGCCGATGCCACGATTATTAAAAGCTTTTTAACCCAGTGGCGCATACACCAAACCCGCAAAGCCTACGCCGAAACCAACGTGCAGATTTATAAGCCGGGCTTTAAACCCCTGCCCGCACCCGATGTTTCGGCGCTGGAGAATGATTTTCCGTTTCCGTTGCTTGATTTTTTAAAAGCCAAAGCGCAAACCTACAACAGCGATATAGCTACGCGTAAGCAGGCTTTAATAGAGGCGCATAAGTTATTGCAGCAGATAGAGCACCCGTATATTAACCTGCCGCTGGAGAAACTTACCAACGGCGTAAACCTGTTTACCATTTACTGCCTTACCCAGCAGGCCGAAGAAGGTTTTGCCATTGCCCGCCAGGTAGAGGAACTGTTGCAGCAACACACCTTCGATAACCGGCTGCTACACATATTTTACTTTAACCTGTGTAGTATGAAACTGCGCTACCGGTATATAGAGGAGGGCGTGCAACTGATAGATAAACATGCAGCGGGTTTTTATTCATCGCCGTATGGTACGCGGTTCAGGTTTTTAAAAGTGTACCAATATATTTTTACGCAAAATGCCGATGCGGCCTATGCAGCTATACCCGATAACTTTAACCCCTCGGCAGAAGATAACCTGTACATTAAACTAATTGAGACCATTATATTTTATATGCGCGGGCAGCACGATTTATGTTTGGTGCAGATAAAAAACATTAAGCAGAATACCGATTACAACCGTTTCTCTAACTCTACCTACGATTTTTTTGCCGATTCGCTGCTGGCATTATTGAACGCGCAGGATAAGAGTGCCATTGCGGCTATAGAAAAAGAGGTAGAGCAGTTTTACCAGGCGCAGTTAAATACCCCCAACCCATATTTGTTGCCGGTGGTTTGGTTATCGTGGTATTTAAAGCAGCAAGGGCTATAATGCCGCAGATGTGAAACAGGCGGCACCTATGCGGTGCTTGTTTATTTTGTGGTTGGTGACGCTGCTCTGCTTATTTTTACGGAAGCTAAATAGCAAACACGGCTGATATAGAGCAGCGTCGCGAACCGCTAATGTAATGTATTAAAACAGGCACATGAAGCTTAGCTAAAGTCTGGCTAACCTCTTTCGCAAAAAGGGGGCAGAGTAGGTTTTTACTTGTATTTTACTTGCATTAGTTATATTTGATACAGATAAAATTAAAGTAATATGGCATTTGAAAATTTGGATATAAAAGGTTTATCACTACTATGGCTTGCTACTGCTGATGACAATCCCGTGAAAGCAGCAATAGAAGGTGAATTGCAGATAAGAATAGAAAACAACATTTACTTCTCAAGAGAACATTTTGTGCATTTATTACTTAGTGGAAGAAGGTCTTTTGGTGTAGATTTTGTTCCGACCTCTGAAAGTTATAAGAACTACGGTCATCATAGAACGCTACATTTTTTAATTAGTGATGAAGAAGGAGAAATATTGCTTAACAACATAAGAAAAACTCCACCTATAAATACATATGGTTATGTCCGTGCGGAGATTTTAGTAGAAAATGTTCCTAATGATATGTTTGAACTAATGAAAAATAAAGGATTTAATACAAAAGATGTGTTAGATATTATATAATAATATATTTCGTCTTGTCACAGCGGGGTCTTCGCTATAATAAATAAACATGTCGGCCCCTGTGTGAATATATAACAAGTATATTTGATTAGCTGCGGGGTCCTGCTTGGCCAAAGCATGGCTTCAGAGACCCCGCCGGGACATGAAACAGGCGGCACCTACGCGGCGCTTGTTTATTTTGTGGTTGGTGACGCTGCTCTGTTTATTTTTACGGAAGCTAAATAGCAAGTACGGCTTGAAATATAAAATGCAACTTAAAAAAGAAAACACGATGATAAAAAAGACATTAATGTTTTTTGTGTTTGTGTTGATATCAATTAGTGTAATTGGACAAACTATAAAAATTGATTTTGGGGATTTTGGCGAATTTGAAGTAAAAAAATATCCAGACACACTTTATTTTTTATATACCAACAATGTATCAATTATTATATTTCTTAAGGAAATAAATGGCACTGCAAACATTGTAGTAAAAAAAAGAAGGGAAATAGTTTATTCCGTTGAATACGTAGATTCCGGAATAATACCTCCTATTGAAGATATTGAATACATAAATCCACTTACAGAGGAGAGGTATGTGGGTAAATATATGTTATATAAACCAGTGCTATTCTCGCAAAGTAGAAGAATTAGCTTTGATACTCTGTTTAAATAGCATCATTTATGAAAGTTGCATATTGGTTTGTTGCAAACAGTAAGTATTAATTCGCGCCATCCTATCAAATCTCCAAGTGTATACTTGGGGGGGGGGATGTATATAATAGTATTGGGGGTTAATTTATCATAATTTAAATTGTCATTAATATAAAAGGTTAGCCTAGGCTATTACCGGAGGCAAAAGAAAATCTTGCACTATTATGAATAGTGAGAGAAGCTATAGGAGTATGATACAATATTGCTTTATGCACGATGTAAGTGCAACTAAGTCTATCAACCTTTTGCATAAGGCAGCAAGATTAATGCTTTTCAGCGCAGACTACTTCTCTTTAAAAAGGTCGATTAAGTGATATTGTGTTTCTTGTAAACTTTTGCTGTTATAAAAAACAACACTTGTGCCATCCTCAGAAAGATAAGGAGTAGAATCTTTGAATTTTTCATCTAGGTATAATATAATTTCTTTATCTGATATCAT
>JBJOOW010000409.1:0-4958 GCA_046051095.1 Bacteroidota bacterium
CTATAACTCTCAAAACCTATTAGATTCAGCCGAATTTTACCTGCAAAAGGCACTTTCGCTGCACGACACCTCGGCTTACACCTGGCTAAACCTTAGCCTGGTGGCCATTAAAAACCACAACAAGCCTGCTGCCATGGCCGCTGCCGACTCTGCCTTTAGCCGTTTGCCCCATTCACCGGTTATTGCCAGCGGGTTAAGCTATGTTTACCTGCTTGCCGGCGATACCACCCTCAGCCGTTCTTATTATACTAAGGCAATTAACAACGGCCTTTTAGATACCGCCTTGTTTAATAGCGTACTAAATGGCACCTTGCCCCTCCAAAACTATTACAGCAAAATTTATCCCTATTAATATATGAGTCTTTTTTCGCGCGAAAACCTGTTGCAGTTTATTAAAGAGTTTATCTGGATGGCCATTACAGCCATGATAATATACGCAGTGCTTTACCCCATTACCAGCAAGCTTAATTATCTGTACTGGAAAATAAACGCTGCCTTTGTGTTTATTGCCTTTACCTATTTCCGTTGGTCGGTTACGTTTCGTAGCATACCATTTTTAAAGCCATCGCTTATTCGCTTTTTGCTTTTTACGGTTAACCTTAGCCTGTTTGTATACATTATGTACAACCTGCAAAAGTTTATAACCCTGGCCGATAACTTCTATATAGAGGACTTCGGCTTTCCAAAGGTTATCATCTACGACGATGTTAAGCGCGAACTGTTCGATTACCTGTATAAAGAGCTGGTGCTATTCGGCACCGCCTCACTTATCATGATATCGGCTTTCCAGATACGCCTTATTATTTCGTACTGGCAATACTATAAGCACGCCGCCAGCCGTATGCTCGAAGATTAAATTAATCTTATTGACAATTGCTGTATCAGCCCTAATATCTATACTTATTTGGTTACGTTTGTCCGCTCAAAACCCTTAGTACACTATGAAGTTTTCTGAAATGACCTACACCCGGCCCGATCTGGCGAAGGTGGAAAATGAATTCAACTCCCTGCTTAACCGTTTCGATAACGCATCCAGCGCCGACGAACAAAAACAGGTATTATCTAAAATCAACGAACTGAAGAACGAGTTCAGCACCTATGCCTCTATCGCATCGGTTCGCAACTCTATCGATACTACCGATACCTTCTACGAAGCCGAACAGGAGTTTTTCGATACCAACGAGCCTGTTATTAAAGACCTGCACACCAGGTTCTATAAATCGCTTGGCTCATCTAAATTTAAAAACGAGCTGCAGAAAGATTTCGGCAACCAGTTGTTTAACCTGGCCGATGTAAGCCTTAAAACCTTCGACACTTCTATTATAGAAGACCTGAAAGAAGAGAACCGCCTGGGCACGCAATACACCAAACTGGTGGCCAGCGCCGAGGTGGATTTTAATGGCGAGAAACTTACCCTGCCGGCCCTTTCGGCTTACATGGAAAGCACCGACCGCGAAACCCGCAAAAAAGCCTACCATGCCAACCAGAGTTTTTTTGCCGCGCACGAAGCCGAGTTTGATGATATATACGATAAGCTGGTTAAGGTTCGTACCCGCATAGCACATAAGCTGGGCTATAAAAACTTTATAGAGCTGGCCTACTACCGCATGGCCCGTACCGATTACAATGCCGATATGGTAGCCGGTTTCCGCCAGGCTGTTTTAAACCACGTAGTGCCATTGGCCAACAAACTACGCCAGCGCCAGCAACAGCGCACCGGTATAGATAAACTAAAAGCCTACGACCTATCGCACAACTTTAACAGCGGCAACCCAAAACCCATTGGCACACCCGAAGAGATTGTTGCCAACGGCCAAAAAATGTATTCCGAATTATCGAAGGAAACCAAAGAGTTTTTCGACTTTATGGTTAACAACGATTTGATGGACCTGGTAAACAAAAAAGGCAAAGCCAGCGGTGGCTACTGCACCATGTTTCCTAAGTATAAGGCGCCATTTATATTCGCCAACTTTAACGGTACCGTGGGCGATGTTGATGTACTTACACACGAGGCCGGCCATGCCTTTCAATGTTTCGAAAGCCGCAACTTTGAGGTTGAAGAATACTACTGGCCTACCATGGAAAGCTGCGAAATACACAGCATGAGCATGGAGCACCTTACCTACCCGTGGATGAAACTGTTTTTTGGTGCCGATACCGATAAATACAAGTTCGTGCACATGTCGTCTAACATATTGTTTTTACCCTATGGTGTAGCGGTAGATGAGTTTCAGCACATAGTGTACGCCAACCCCGATATGACACCCGCCCAGCGCAAACAAACCTGGCTGGAGATGGAGAAGAAATACCGCCCGTGGATGGACTATGACGGTATAGACTACCTGGAGCGTGGGGGCTTTTGGCAACGCCAGGGCCACATATACCGCTCGCCGTTTTACTATATCGATTACTGCCTGGCACAGCTTTGTGCTTTCCAGTTCTGGAGCCGCAGCCAGAAAGATTTTACCAGTGCATGGAACGACTACCTGCGCCTGTGCAAAGCCGGTGGCAGCGATTCTTTCTTAGGTTTGGTTAAACTGGCCGGACTGCAATCGCCGTTTGATAAAGACGTGTTTGGCCCACTGTTTACCGAAATAGAAACCTACCTGAACACCTTTGATGATATGAAAATGTAAGCCTGCTTAGGCCAACATACACGTATAAAAACAAGCCCTGCCGTACATACGGCAGGGCTTGTTTTTTGGGGCTTTTACATACCATGTTAACACCCTTGCTTTGCAAATAATTAATTATCAGCACCTTGCAAATTTCAATGTTAATACCCCTACCCCCTGTAATGTTAACACCCCTTCAAATTTTATATATAAATTATTAAAATGTATATGTGCTAAAAAATCTCGAATTGTTGCGTGCCGAACAGTTATCTCTCGTAGTGTTGGCTACACTACTTAGCTTACTTTGTACTAATACAAAACACCGCATTGCGGTCGCCTGTTTATAGCAAGCTGCATCTAAGCTATGTAGTAGCTATACATACTATAGCCCCGGGTTTTAACCCGGGGTAACAAAACATAAAAGGTAATTATGTGCCGTAGGTACGATACATTTTGTGTTCCCGCGGGGTCTCTGAAGCCATGCCCAAGCCAGGCAGCACCCCGCGGCCAATCAAATATACTTTGTTATATATTCACAGCAGGGATTCCGCCACGCTTATTTATTATAGCGGAGACCCCGCCGGTACAGAAACCGAAAAAGCATCTTTAGTGCTTTGCCAATTGACGTTATTATAATAGTTAGTACTACATATTAGGATAGAAGAACCAGGACATTTATATCATTCGTTTTTGCAGGTAACGCACTTAGTGCATGAAGCAAACATTAACAGCAGTAAGGCGACAAACCATATACTTTTCATAACTTATTAGTCATTTATTAAGGCGCAACCAATACCTGGTTTTGATTCATATTCAACCCGCTCATCTTCGCTACAAACTTTTTTGTAAAAGGTAGTAAGAGTATTATTGCTACATTTAATATCTGAAGATAAACTATCCATAAAATGCCAGTATTCTTCGTTGGACTGAAATTGATCACTACATATTAGCTCATTAGTCGAAATTCTTCTACAGCAAGCATTTTTACAGGTATAGCATTTTTTGCAAGAGGTTAATTGTAATAAAATATTAATAATTACAATAATAATTATGTTTTTCATACATGTAAATTAGGTTGTTGATTTTGTTATCACAAATTTTGATTGACTCGGTCGGATTTGCAGGAATACATCCTCCGCTTGACAAATGAAAATCTTTGGAACTTTACCAGTTACTTTGTCCATAGTAATCCGAGCTGCAAATTATCGTCCCCGAGCTACCACATCCCCCCCCCCCCCTCAGTGTCTCCGCTTCGGGACTCTGTGGGAAGGAAAGTATTGATATTTGGCCCTAATTTATAGCACTCCAAAAATATACGATTTTATTTAAATTCGAATTGAAAATAAGAACACTACAAACAACATGATACGTTTAAGTTTATTATGAAAAGAATCGCTTTCATGCTTTTTTCATTACTGCCAATGGCGCTTATTTCTCAATCTCCATTGGTAAAACAGTGGGATAAGAGATATGGAGGCATTGGATTAGACCGATTTAGTATGGTTGAACATACCAGAGATGGTGGATACATATTAGGCGGCTCCAGTTCATCTGGAAATACTGGAGATAAAAGCCAACCGGGTTGGGGTTCGTGGGATTATTGGGTTGTGCGATTAGATAGTTCAGGCAACAAATTGTGGGACAAACGTTTTGGTGGTAGTAGTATGGATGAATTCGCTGCACTTACCTTGACTAAAGACGGTGGTTTTCTTCTTGCTGGCACATCAAGTTCGCCAATAAGTGGAGACAAAACGCAAAATACATCCGGGGCAACAGATTTTTGGGTTGTCAAAATAGATTCTTTTGGTATTAAAGAATGGGATAAACGTTACGGTGGAAATAAGCGGGATAACCTTTCTTGCGTAATTAGCCAGGCAGATGGTGGGTTTATTCTGGGCGGTAGTACGTTGTCTGATGTTGGCGGAGACATATCATCTCCAAACCGCGACAGCACTTTACAATCTGCCGATTACTGGATTGTAAAGATAGATTCTGCGGGAAACAGGCAATGGGACAAACGATACGGGGGCTTAAAAAACGAACAACTAAACTCACTACAACAAACCAACGATGGTGGGTTTGTTTTAGGTGGCAAGTCTGTTTCCGGAATAGGGGGAGATAAGTCTGTGGCTAACTGGGGGAGCTCCTACGATTTTTGGATAATAAAGATTGATTCATTAGGTGTTAAACAATGGGATAAGCGATATGGAACCATTAGCGTTGAATTTTATATGAAAATGATTCAAACCAGAGATTCAGGCTATATCGTTATTGGCCAATCTCCGGGAGGGGTAAATGGCGACAAAAGTGACACATCGAGGGGAATGTACGACTACTGGGTGA
>JBJOOW010000410.1:0-5619 GCA_046051095.1 Bacteroidota bacterium
CCTCGCTAACCGTACCATCTTCGTTAAAGCAATCAATTACCTCCAGGTTAAATTTCTTGCCTATCTCGTAGTCGTTAATATCGTGTGCCGGTGTAATCTTAAGCGCACCGGTACCAAACTCTATATCAACATAATCATCGGCAATAACTGGTACCTCGCGGTTTACCAGCGGTACTATTACCGTTTTACCTACCAGGTGCTTGTAGCGCTCATCGTTAGGGTTAACGCACACGGCCACGTCGCCCATTATGGTTTCGGTACGTACGGTGGCAACAGGCAAAAACTCATCGCTGCCTTTTATCATATACTTTACAAAGCACAACTGGCTTTTCTCTTCGGTGTAAAGTACCTCTTCGTTGCTTAGTGTTGTTTTGGCCGATGGGTCCCAGTTTATCATACGCAGGCCGCGGTATATAAGGCCTTTTTTATACAGGTCTATAAACACCTCAATAACCGCATCGCTCAGTTTATCTTCCATAGTAAAGCGGGTACGCTGCCAATCGCAGCTGGCGCCCAGCTTTTTAAGCTGCTCCAGTATTATACCGCCGTATTTCTCTTTCCACTCCCATGCGTATTTTAAAAACTCCTCGCGGGTAAGGTCGCTTTTTTTAATACCACGCTCGCGCAGCATATGTACCACCTTGGCCTCGGTAGCTATACTGGCATGGTCGGTGCCGGGTACCCAGCAGGCATTTTTGCCCTCCATACGTGCCTTGCGGATAAGAATATCCTGTATGGTATTGTTAAGCATGTGGCCCATATGCAGCACACCTGTAACGTTTGGTGGTGGTATTACTATGGTAAATGGCTCGCGCTCGTCAGGCTCGCTGTGAAACAGGTTCAGGTCAAGCCAGTATTTATACCATTTATCTTCGGTTTGCTTGGGGTCGTATTTTGTAGGTAATTCCATTTTAGTATATAGTAGTTAGTATTGAGTAATGAGTTTAAATGCTGTTTTTGTCATCCTGAGCAAGGCTTTGCGCAGCGAAGGATCTTGTATTTTACACAAGCCTTGCTAGCCTCTAACTCCCTAAAGGGAGAACCTCCACCCGGCAAACAGCCACCAATTGCATTTCAATTATGCTTTAATCCGTGCAATCCGTGGCATTATTCATCGCCGCTAAAATAAAAAGCCCTCCGAAGTATCAGAGGGCTTTCTAAATTTTATGCATAACGCTGCTACCCCCTGTTTCCGGAAGGCACAACGACTGATTGTAATTGCAAAAACTGTTTAATCATGTATGCAATATATAAATTTTGCGGCTTATGGTGCTAATAAGTTTACACATACCGTCCTGTATCGGCAACAGAACCTCTTATCTTCGCTCTGCGTTTGTCTAACTACTTTATACTAACTACTCAATACTCTTAAATGAGCACTACCGAATCTACCTCGCATTACCGCCACCTGGAAAAGATGAGCACCCGCGAGTTGCTTAATAACATAAACAACGAAGACCATAAAGTTCCGCAGGCCATCAGGCTGGTAATACCGCATATAGAAAAACTGGTAGACGCCGTAACCGATAAAATGCTGGCTGGCGGACGGCTGTTTTATCTGGGGGCCGGCACCAGTGGCCGGTTAGGTATAGTAGATGCCAGCGAATGCCCCCCTACCTACGGGGTGCCGCATGGTTTGGTAATAGGACTTATAGCCGGTGGAGATAGTGCTATACGCAAAGCGGTAGAGTTTGCCGAAGACAGCCGCGAACAGGGTTGGTTAGACCTGCAGGAGCATAACATTACCGATAAAGATGTGGTAATAGGCATAGCCGCCAGCGGGCGTACACCCTACGTAATAGGCGCCCTGCAAAAATGCCGCGAACACGGCATAGTAACAGGTTGTATAGTTTGCAATAGCGACAGCGCAGTAGCCGCACAGGCCGACTACCCAGTAGAGGTAATAGTAGGCCCAGAGTTTGTAACCGGCAGCACCCGTATGAAAGCCGGCACCGCCCAAAAACTGGTACTGAACATGATAAGCACCAGCGTAATGATAAAACTGGGCCGGGTAGAGGATAATAAAATGGTAAACATGCAGCTTAGCAACGAAAAGCTGATAGACCGCGGCACCAAAATGATTGTAGAAGCCACCGGCCTAAGCTACGAAGAAGCCAATAAACTATTACTGCAAGAGGGAAGTGTGAAGAAGGTGTTGGAGAAAAGAAAATAGATTTTAGGCTATAGACACTAGACAAGTATTTCCATTTTTTCCGAAATTGAAGCTTTGCAAGGTGCCCCCCCGATTTTTAATTGTAGAATCTTGCACTGATAGTTTCATAGCTCAATATCCTACACGGTCGCTTTAAAACTACAACTAAAGTACGTTTCCGTCAAAACCAACAATAATCCTCTACTACCGTCTGCTTCAATTTAACAACCCAACCAGATTACAATCCAAATAATTTGCATATAAAATATATGCATTACATTAGTACTAACAACCAACATGAAAATACACTTACTAACCTCAATACTATTAGTATCAGGCATTGCCAATACATTTGCCACCCATTGCGGTGCGGCTGATATAACATTTAGGGTAATTGGCAACTATAAAATTGAAGCAAATGTTACCGTTTACAGTAAAATAGAAGGTATAAGTGCATTGGCTGATAATGATAGTGTTGAAATTAATTGGGGAGATGGAGTTAGTGGTTGGGCCATTCGAACCAACGGCACTGACAATAATGCGAATGGGTATCCCGATGGAGAACTCATTGATTCTATATTTAAGAAAAGTATTTATAGTTGTAGACATACCTTTCCGGGTTCGCCTCCACCGCCAGTAAACTTTTATTTAATTTCTTTTAGGGACTTAACCAGAATGGATGGAATAATAAATATCAATAATGGAAATTCGGCGGAGGTTCCATTTTTTATTGAAGACACTATTTTTTCCTGGGCTTTATCAGGAAGATACAATTCCTCTCCAGCATTTTTAACGCCCGGTGTTTGTTATGCAAATTTAAATGACACTCTAAATTTTAACCTGCTTGCTTACGATGCCGATGGCGACAGTTTGAGTTTTGAACTTATTCCGTCATTACAAAGTAACGGAACACAGCCTCCACTTTACACCAGGCCCGATGAATATTGCCAGGCCAGCGGATTTCCATTAAATGCTTTCCAGTTAAACCCCGAAACCGGACAAGTTTTATGGACAACACCATGCAGAGTAGGGTTATACAGCGTATTGCTATTGGTAAAAGAATACCGGTGTGGCGTATTACTTAGCACCGTTATGAACGATTGGCAGGTAATTGTATTAAATACCCCTAACGACCCGCCTGCTGTATCGACAATAAGCGACATTACCATAAATACAGGCGACAGCATCGGCTTTACAGTATCTGCTACCGACATCAATAGCACCCAGAGTGTATCGCTTCAATTACAGGGCGGCGCGTTTCTGGCTGCGCAAAATGCACCTATGTTTCAATCAACGCAGGGGAACCCTGCCATGGGTACCTTTACCTGGCAAACAGGCTTGCAATCGGCAAATCACAACCCGTATATCTTCTCGGTAATAGCCCGCGATAACTATGAGCAACCCGGCAATCCTTCTACCCCCATTCCGCTTAGTAGCTATCAAACATTCCGTATCTGGGTAACCGATAACAGCCCCTGTAACTTTAGTTATACCGGTATAGATGATTTAGAACTTTCTTCAGGTATTACAATTTATCCCAACCCGGCCAATAACCAGCTACACGTAAACACTAATGGTATAACTGTTAAACAAATAGCAATTTACAACACCACAGGTCAGTTAGTTGCCATGCAGAATTTACCGGCAAACAGCACTATAGATATCAGCCAATTAAATAGCGGTGTTTACTTTGTAAAAGCAGAACTTGCAGGTAACAATACTATTACGCAGCGGTTTGTAAAGATGTAAAATCGTCTGCTTCACTCGACACTTGTCCCACGTCCCTCATTACTTTACCCCTACAACTTCCCGTTCGCTTTCTTCCAGTCCAGTTCCGATAACAGGTAGGCGTATAGTGCCTGCAGGTAGTTAAACTCGGTATCTTTTAATGTGCTTTCGGCGTCTATTACTTCCTGATAGGTAGCTACCTGGTTGGCATAGCGCACGTTTACATCTTTCACTACATCCTCGGCCAGTGCTACGTTCTCTTTAATCAGTTGCAGGTTAGTAGCTGCATTAGCATAGTTAACCAACGATGAGCGTAACTGGTAGTTAATATTACTGCGGATAGTTGCCAGGTTGTTCTCGCTTTTAGTTACTATCAGCTTTTGCTGGTTAGCCAGCGATACTTTTTGCAAACCATCAAAAATAGGCACGGTAAGTTTCAGGCCTATATACGAGTTCCAGAACCATTTATCTTTATTAAATACGTTGCTGTTATCTAACCCCTGACCGCCAATATATCCGTAACCGTTCAGTGTAGGCACATACTGCATGTTTACCTTACGCAACTGTAGCTGGCCCATAGTGCGGTTCATATTTTCGGCACGTAGCTCAACACGGGTTAGCTCGGCTCCTTTAAAATCGGGGTACTCCGGCAACTGCGGCACCTGTACATCGGTTGGCAGGGCGTCGGTCAGTTCTACTTCAGCATCCTGCTGCAAGCCTAACACCTGTGCCAGCGAAAGCTTGGCCGTTTTAACCGAATCCTGAGATACCTTTAACTGGTATTTGGCATTGCTAAGGTTAAGGTACGCTCGGTTTAAATCAGATTTAACTGCGTTCTGGTTATCGTAACGCACCTTGGTATCATCATACGCCTTCTGAAAACGCTCTACACTCTTCTGCGCTTTCTTTACCCTTTCGGTATTTAGCAAAGCAAGGTAATACGCACGCGATACATTTACTTTTAAATCTACCATGGCCTGCTCTGCCTGCAGGGCAGCCAGTTCTTTCTGGCGTTTGCTGTATTGTATGTCGGTTACGGCCCCCATATCCAACACCGGTACGGTAAGGTCTACCCCCGCAGTAGCAGAGTATTGAGTACCCTGCTGTATGGTACGTTGCTCATCTAACCCGGTTATAGGGTTCGGAAACTTAAGCGCTATTTGCCCCAGTTTCAGGTTATCTCTAAAATCAACGTTGCCGTTTAGCTTGGGCACGTATTTAGAGGTACTCTCCAGTTGTTTGGCGGCGGCAATCTGCTGGTCTACCTTATAGTTTTGAAAAGCCGGCTGGTGTTGCGCTGCATAATCAATGGCTTCGCTCAGGCTCATTTTAACCGGGGTTTGTGCATAGCCCCACTGCATACCTGCAAACAAACCAACAAATAGGAAATACTTTTTCATAAACGGGTTTTACTGATACAAAAAACCTAAATGGCAACATGGTAAAAAAACCTACTTGGCCGAACCGTTGAATTTCCGGTTTCAAGCGTTTGTTTACCCTCTAAAAACCGAAGCCGGCTCTACCTGTGTAATACGCCTGATAGCTGCCACCACTCCTATCATAGATATTACCAGTGTTACTACTGCAAATGCTATATACATCTCTACACTATAACTAAACATAATGCCTGCCTTTGCTATACCCAGCTTAAAGCCATACATCAGCAGCACCCCTATCAGGTAACCTATTGCAGCAAATATTAAAGCCTGGGTAAGTATAAGTTTGCGCACATAGGCATT
>JBJOOW010000411.1:0-2831 GCA_046051095.1 Bacteroidota bacterium
CGATATGGCTTGAAGCGAATCGAAGGGGTAGTAGAACGAGTAGTTGTATTTAAGCGCACTAACCAGCCTGGGTATAAATTGGTAGCATGCTTTTTTTCTGACCTCTAATACGGTATCGGCTGTAAACAGCATCGAAAGCCTTTGTAAGGTATCTTCTATCAGGCCTATTTTCTGTAAGTCGGTTTTACTTAAGGTTGGCGCACTTACAGGCTTCTCGGTGCTTTTGCCGGTGGCTGGCTTTTGGGCATAACCAGTTAAGGCAGCTATTACTAAGCTTAAAAACAGGATGGTCTTTTTCATTAATAAAGAAACGGGGTGTTATTACAGTTTATTGCGCCAAAGTTAACAGTAAATACAAAACCCCGCAGTAATGGGCGGGGCTTTACATAAGTTATGAGATTAACGAAGTACTAAAAATCCCATATCGGGCTGCGTTTACCATTTACGTAGTCTTTCATTTGTATCCAGAAGGCCAGTATCATGTATATAATAACCGGCGAACCAATAGTAAGGCAACTGGCATAAATAAAAAACAAGCGGATGTTTTTAGCCGGCATTTTAAGCCTGTCGCCAATACGTTCGCATACACCGTATAGGTTCGATTCTACCAGAAATTTAAACGTATCAATCTGCATGGTAAGCGTATTTTATCCGAAGATAGAAAAACGTTTTTTTATTCGGTTGTTAAAATTCGTAGCGCTTGTATGGTATGTTCATACGCGCCCCTACACTAAAAATAAAGGTAGAGGTACTTACAATTGGATTGTTGATAGAGCTTGCTGTAGTTTTGCTTCGGGCAAGTAGCTCAAGGTCGAAATATATGTTATGCCATGCCTGGTAGCTTGCCATTAGCTGAAAGTAATTGATGGTACCTTTGGCTCCCTGGCCAACTTTATTGCCAAAATTTTGGCTTACAGTGCTGCCACCAAAACCGGTGCCCTGAAAAATATCGCCACCTACGTTGCTCATAATACCCAGGTTTAGTGTGTCGTTGCCAACGCGCGCCACTATATACTTGGCATTAAGCGATAAACGTGGTATTGGCTGGTAGCGTAGGTTTAGTATAAACTCGTAAAAATTTGCTCCCAGCGGATGCGCCAGCGGTTGGTTGTAGTGTGTGTAGTTTGTCTGGTCGTTGTGGGTATAGGTAAACGGCCTTACATAGTTAAACTCGGCCTGTGCGTCCAGGTTTGGTATTATATCAATGTATTTAATACCCACCTGTACAGCCCACTTATTTGCCCACCAGCCATTGCCTTTAAAAAAGTTCTTTACGTTCAACTCGTCAAACAAAAACTGCCCGTAAATAGAAAGGTGGTTTACAAAATTCATTTTATAGTCGCCGCCTATCATTACGTTATCGGGGCTACCCAGTGCATGCTCAACCGAGCGGTAGAAAATAATAGGGTTAAGATATTGCAGCTCGAAGTGATTGCTGCGCTGCATAACTACCGATTCGAATAAGCCTAAGTTTAACCAATGCGTTGGCTGCATGCTAAGGTGGTGAACTGCCATATACTTTTTAGGTAATAGCTGGTCGCTGCCGCGTACATACTGGTTAGTTAGCTCGGCAATAATGCTCTGGTATTTAAAGCGCCAGATATCAATATCCATTTTCAGGAAAAGATAGGGGGCCGAGTAGTCGCTTAAGAACAGCGAACGTTGTCCGTTACCTATAAAGAATTTATCGCGGCCAAACGATACGTTGATATGTTTAAGCAGGTGCACGTTTACATAGCCACGGGCATCAAAGTAATCTATACCATCGTTAAACTTAAACAGCGACGATGAATAGTCTTTCCAGTAAGCCTGGCCGGGTACGTAGCTGTACTGGTTGTAGGGGCTGGCTTTTACTTTTTGACTGATGTAGTATGGGGTACGTGCCGAACTGCCTAATACGTTGAAATAAAAGCTGAATACTTTTTTAATGTTGCCTCGCACCTCTAAGCCAATTACACGCTGAAAAATAAACCGGCCATTATAGGTTTCGCCACCCATTTTAAGATCGAGAACCGGGTTAAAACGCAGGTCGAAAACCCCACGCTTTTTTGATGTTACATGTAAAAAGCTGGCTGGTTCGCGGTAAAATTTCCAAAGCGGCTTTTTGGTTTTGCTGATAATGCTATCGGTCCATTCGGCGTTATCGTCTATAAGGTATTGCAACTGAAACTGCTGTACTTTATTAAAACGCAGGTTAGATAACATTAGTGTTTCGGCAACTTTAGCAGCATCGCCACGGTGGTAGGGCTTATCGCTGGTATGCTGTATGGGTATTATCTTGCTGTACTTAATATCTAACCTGTCAAGATATACGTTGGCATCTGAATTAAGCGGCACAAAGGTACCCTGTGCGAAGGCCGATATTGAAAAAGCCGCTAAAACAAACGCAAGTAAGGTCTTCTGCATACTCAAATATTACCTGAAATAATGTATGTGCCAAACGTAGCTAATTTTGCTTGCCCTGCAAACCATCTTTTAACACGGTATTGTGTGTTTAAGCCCTGGCAGGCTTTTTTGTAACCAATAATACCAGCGCCCCTAGTATTATTAGTACCAGCCCTGCCACCAGGCACCATTTAAGGCTGGTAAAAAACGAGGCTATCTGTATCTCATTATCGGTAACATGGGGGTAGTTAAGCATCAGGTTGGCTATACTAAGGTTTTCCAGATAATCTACCGGTACTATAACCAGCGGAAATAAGTGCAGGCTACCGGTATTAAGCCCCCTGCTTTTAAGGTTTTTGAAAATTAGCGATGTAATGATTAGAAACAGGAAGGTATATGCTACGGGGTAGAACGTATCGGCTACCAAACCAAATTGAATAGCATAG
>JBJOOW010000412.1:0-4793 GCA_046051095.1 Bacteroidota bacterium
AGAATAACAAAAAGATTAAGTACGAGAAGAAAGTACCTGCATGGGCATTAACCGTACCTGATAACCTGCACAACAGTGTAGCCAGTTATACCAGTGGTAACTTTAGCCTGAAGGCAACACATAACCTGAACAACCATACACTTGAACTTACGGCTGCTATTAAAAATTTTGGTGGCCTGCCAGAGGTGAAAGCGCACTTTACCGGTAAGCACGATGTAAGCAGTTACACACCTATGGTAGTGTGCAACCCGTTTAGTGCAGGGCGGGTAATGTATAGCCATAAATGCCTGATGCCAATGGAAGGCGAGCTAACCATTGGCGATAAGCATGTAGTATTTGAGAAGGGGAAAGCGCAGATGATAATTGACGACCACAAGGGTTATTACCCCTACCCTACCGAGTATGATTGGGTGACCGGTTTAGGCTTTGATGCCACCGGTAAGATGATAGGCTTTAACCTGACCAACAACCAGGTGATTAACCAGGATACCTACAATGAAAACTGCCTATGGTACAATGGTGAGTTGCACCCGTTGCCACCTATTAAAGTAGAGCGCCCCGATGGTGTGCAGGGCACCTGGCAGATAACCGATGCGCATGGTATGGTTAACCTGCAGTTTAAACCGGTGATACATACATCGGTAAATATTAACCTGCTGGTGCTGCGCAGCCAGTACGAAGGGCCGTATGGTTTCTTTACCGGCTACCTGCAAAAAACCAATGGAGAGAAAGTGGCTATAGAGAATATGTTTGGTATGGGCGAAGACTTTTACCTAAGAGCGTAAAGTTCCCCGGGTTAAAACCCGGGGTTATAATATGTATCGTTCCTACGGAACTTAATAGCAATAAAATAGCATTATACTTATAAAGGCTAATAGTACTATACTACTTAACAATGAACAAGTCATCGGCTACTGCAACATTCAGTTGCTTGTTGGTAAACAACAGTAGTGTGTTATCGCCAGAGGGTTCGTTCATTTGCAGACTTACAGCGGTGTAATCTTTTTTATCCAGCACCAGTTCAATAGTGCTGAGATAGTTGGCCAGCGTTTTAGAAACCGGCTTTAGCGTAACCTGTACCTGTGTTTTGCTTTCGGCATAGCTTACTTTAAAATCTTTACCGGTAAACAGGCTGCCATCGATAGAGCCAATGATGATGTTGCTTAACTGCTGAAACATCTTGCTGCGGTGCATATCCATCTTCGATGTTTTCTTATCGTCCTGCACCAGCATTTTTCCAGCGTTCATTACCACCAGGTTTTTAGTGGGCTTGGTATAATCTATACGCACCATGTTGGTGCGCTTAAAATAAAACTTACCTTTTGATACTGCTTTATCGGCGAGCATAGAAACCTGCTTCTGCTGCTCAATATCGCACTGTATGGTATTTATCTTTTTGCTGGCTTCGGTAATTTTTTGCACCACGGCAGGCACATCTTTTACAGGGGTAAAAGTTTGAGCACCGGCTGCGTAAGCAACAAGGGCAAAGAGCAATAATAATATGGGGCGGTATATCATATACAGAATCGGTTTTAGTAATAAGCCTTCTGGTTTAATAATTCATCTACACCCACAAACACAAAACCACGATTGCGGGCTTCGCGAATAAAATCAGAAAGGATGCCAATTGTATGTTTGCCCCAGTCTTGAAACAAAATTATATCGCCGTTGCCCAGGTTTTTAAGAGATTTTTGTAATAAGGCTTTAGCATCGGTAGCATTGGTATCGTAGGTGCGAATGCTCCAGCCAATACACTGATAGCCGCCGCTGCGTGTTGCGCCTGCCACCATAGGGTTTGTAACACCATACGGCGGACGAAAAAACCGCGGGCGTTTACCTGTTACCCGTTCCAGTTCTTTGTCGCATTGCTTAAGGTCGGTCAGTATAGCATTAGCACTATTCATAGCAAACCAGTAGGTATGTGAGTAGCTGTGATTACCTACAACATGACCGTCGGCCAGCATACGGTTAACGAGCGCCTCGTTACCAGCTATGTTTTTACCAATAAGAAAAAACGAAGCAGGTACATGCTCTGCTTTCAGCAAATCGAGTAAGCGGGGAGTAAACTCCTGCATAGGGCCATCATCGAACGTAATGGCTATTTTGTTTTGTGTGCTGCTGCCTTTGCAAAGTGCTTTTATATAAAACCCCGACTGTATAAAATATGAACCATAAGCCAATATGGAAAGATAAACCAGCAGTACTATCAGGTACGCCCACCATGGCACTGCAACAACAGTTTCCATTACCAGCAGTAGCAGTAATGAGGCAACAAATGCAAGGCGTGTATTTACAGCGGTTAGCATGCTTTAAACAGCACCAGCGAGTGGTTATGGCGATGGTGAGTATACAGTAATATTGTTTTGGGCGCACGACTGCCTTTCTTCAACACGAGCGTATCGGGTATGGTTTGGGTTTTCATCATCTGGCTGGCTAGCCAGGTTGCAAATGCCGATGAGGTCATGTATTCGCCACACAGATGTTTGTACACAGCAACGGTAGTTGAGGCATCAAACGCATCGGCTACCTGTTGGGTAAAGGTATCATCGGCTGCGTGGCCATTCATACCTGTAAGCAGCACATCTACATCTGCGATAGCTAAACCATTAGCCGCTAAAAGTGAATTGATATTATCTACAACCACTACAGGTGTAGCAGGTCTGTAGAGTATTTTATTGGCCAATACAGCGCCGTATGTGTTAGCGGTTTTTTCCTTGCTCAGCACAAAAAAAGCCGCCCCTTCGCCAGCAATAATACCACGGCGGTCGGTGTATAGTTCGGCACTGGTACAAGGCTCTGTACGTAACTCGGTAGTCTTGCGCATAGCGGCGTACTTGTAGTCGCTAACCTCATCATAGGCACCTACCAGTATATTGTCGGCACCTTCAACAGCCATTAGAAAAGCATCAGCCAGGGCGCTTTCGAACGAAAAGCCCTTGTGCGAAAATGTATTGTTGTGCGCATAACAACCGCACAGCAACGCTATGTTAGAGCTAACTGTATTGTGGGTGGATTGTATAAAGGCAGTAGGGCTTACTATGGTTTCATCGGCCTCTATCAGGCTGCGTAAAAACTTCTGTGATATTTCGGGCAGCCCCAGACCTGTGCCTGTAGTAATGGCGCCAGGCACTTTTACACCAGCATCGTTCAGGGCAATTAAACCTGCTGCGGTGCCGTATTTCATCAGCCTACCCATGCGGCGTATAGAGCCTGCATCAAAAAACTTAGTATAGTCATCGGCATCTATACAAGCCATACGGTTGACTGAGTATGTTTTTACCTCAGGTAAAAACACACTGTTATCAAACGTGCGCTGCGGCGAAATGCACCCTGTTCCTGTTATGTATAGCATATCTATCCGCAGTTATGAATTGTTTTTAGAAAATATTACCGACGAACAATTGCCACCAAAACCAAATGAATTACTCATTACATTATTAACCGGTGTATGTTCCAGTTTGGTAACGGGCACAAAATCCAACTCCTTCATTTTGGTAGTAAAGCGCAGGTTAGGGTAAACTATACCTTGCTCTATAGCCAATATACTATATACAGCTTCTATACCTGCACAAGCTCCCAAAGTGTGGCCGGTGTAAGCCTTGGTTGAACTTACGCGGGGAACTTTAGCAAATATACGTTGTACAGCCGTGCCTTCAGATAAATCGTTGTTGGGCGTGCCGGTACCATGCAGGTTTATATAGTCGATATCATCTGGTTTAAGGCCGCTCATGTTCAATGCGCCCTCCATAGCCATAAAGTTGCCCCTGCCCTCGGGCGATGAAGCCGTTTGGTGAAAAGCATCGTTAGCATTGGCATAGCCGCTAAGTATGGTGGTAGGTTTGCTGGCTAAGGTTGCCGCCACCTTGTCGGAAACCAATACAACATAACCGGCTCCTTCGCCAAGGTTTAGGCCACGACGATTATCATCGTACGGGGTACAGGGTTGGTTATCCAATATCATCAGCGAGTTAAAACCGTTTAATGTAAACTTAGAGAGTGCATCGCAGCCGCCGGCCAGTACAACATCCAGTTGTCCGCTAAGTATAAGCCTTGCCCCGTAAGCCAGGCTATTAGCAGATGATGAACAGGCTGTACTGATGGTGCTTACATAATCTTTTATCCCCAGCAGGTCAGCTACCAGTTCGGTAACATATCCACTATCGTAGGGATCTTCTTCCAGCAGTTTATCGGTACTGCTGTCTTCCATAAAGTATTTGTAAATGGTTTCGGTTTTATCCATGGCACCTACCGTATTGGCCGATATTAAGCCTACACGCCATTGTGCTATATTAGGTATAGCGGCATCAGTTATAGCCTCTTTGGCTGCAATGGCACTTAGCAGAGCTGTGCGTGGCTCATAACTTCCCAAACCTGCCATTTCTGCCAGCTCTGAATTAGTAAGCTTTATTTCTGCAGCAGGTAAAGTAGCAGCATATCGGGTAGGTAGTATAGTAACAGGCCCTACACCTGTACGGCCAGCCTGCAACGCCTGCAAATTTTCAGCAGTATTTAAACCTATGGCCGAAATACAGCCTTTGCCCGCAATAAATATTTTCTGTTTCATCTGCTAATTAAATAAGCTATAGCATACCAATACAAACACCCCTGTAACAATAAAGTTGCCTGAGCAGAGGTAGAATATCGGCTGGCGGTATTCAATTATCTTTTGTGAGCAGTAATATACTCAGCAATAGACTTAACAGACTTAAACACCTGTGGGCCATCTTGCGGGTTGGCCAACTTAATGCCGTATTTTTGCTGCAACAGCACTATCAGTTCAAGCGCATCAATCG
>JBJOOW010000413.1:0-5285 GCA_046051095.1 Bacteroidota bacterium
CTGCTGGGCGAAGGTTATAACGCCCGCGCTATAGAGGTAGCCGGTTTGCAGGCAGGTATGCCCGTAGGCCCGCTGGCATTAACCGATGAAGTATCTCTTTCATTGTTGGCACACATACGCAAACAAACTGCCGAAGACTTAAAAGCAGAGGGCAAAGAAGCCCCCAATCATCCATCGTTTGCAGTAGCCGAAAAGCTGCTGGAACTGAAACGCCCCGGTAAAGCTGCCGGTGCCGGTTTTTACGATTACCCGCAAGGCGGCAAAAAGCACCTGTGGAGCGGACTGAAAGACCTGTTTGAAAGTAAAGCACCGGTTAACACCGATGATGTAGACCGCATGAAAAACGAACAGCAGGAAATGATAGACCGTATGATGTTTATACAGGCTATAGAAACCGTGCGCTGTGTAGATGAAGGCGTGCTACGCTCGGTAGAGGATGCCAATATAGGCTCTATTTTCGGCTGGGGCTTTGCGCCGTTTAAAGGTGGCACCCTGCAATTTATAAACGACTACGGCGCTAAAGCATTTGTAGAGCGCGCCAGGCAACTACACGCCAAATACGGTGAACGCTTTGCCGTACCGGCCAGTCTGGAGAAAATGGCGGCTGAAGGTAAAGAGTATTAATACCAAATTATACCAAACAAAAACGCCACAGCTAAGCTGTGGCGTTTTTGTTTTAAAGGATTTATCTGTTTTATACCCTACCATCGCTTACCAAACTGGAATGAGAGGTAAAACGCAAACTGGTAAAACCGGTTAGAATTATTAACCATAATAGGCAGGCGCTTGTAATACAAATCAAACATTACACCGGCCTCCAGCGCTTTTACAAATTCATCTTTTTTACCCCAATCAAAATCAAGGGCTGTTTTCATATGCAACCCTGCCACCGGCTGTATCTGGTTTAATCCATACCGTATAGGTGCAGCCTCGGTAATATAATTGCGGTTTAAAAACCGGTCGGCATTACCTTCGCTGTATCGCTCTGCTTTAATTTGTGGCGGCACGCTATCCGAAGTATTTTGCAACAGGTTCAGGTAGTACGGCTTTAATAAACCTAAAGATGCCCCGCCAAAGAAAACAACTGCTAAACGCACGCCGCTTCGGTCGGCTTTTTCGGCAATGGTGCGTTTAAAGCCATAAGCCAGGCGTATTACATGAAAATTATTCTGCTTACCGAAATAGTATTTGCGGCCACCCTGTACTCTTGAGTCGAGTAGCTTTTGGCGATAATCGAGGTAGTAGCTGTATTCTATCTGTAACAAGCGGGTACGTTTCATATCGCGTATCCAGCCGTACTCGCCAAACAGCGTAAACCCGTTTGATTGTACGCGCAACCCACCCGATGCCTCGTGCTTGTATTGAAAATCGCGCATATCGGTTGTTTTAAAATTAACCTGCGCCCATGCACTACACACAGCCATTACCACCACCAAAAACAAAAAAGCCTTTTTCTGCATTTATTATCAATATTACAAACTATAAACGAAATTGTTTTGGTTTAAGTTTGCTTAACTAAAAATAATGTAAGATGACCTCAAAAGTGATATACGAAGGCAAATTGCGCACAAAAATGACCCATTTATACTCGGGTACCGAGGTATTAACCGATGCCCCGCTCGATAATCAGGGCCTGGCGCAGGCCTTTTCACCTACCGATCTGGTGGCTACTGCACTGGGTAGTTGTATGATATCGATAATGGGTATTAAAGCCCGCGATATGAATGTAAATATAGATGGTACCGAAGCCGATGTAATCAAAGTAATGGCCAGCGACCCACGCCGTATATCGCAGGTAACAGTGGTAATACGTTTCCCCAAAGGCAACTACAGCGATAAGGAGAAAACCATACTTGAAAACGCAGCACGTACCTGCCCGGTAGCCAAATCGCTGCACCCCGATATTGTACAGGATGTAACTTTTGAATGGTAAGCACAAATATGCAGCAGCACGAAGTATACATGCAGCGTTGTCTGGACCTTGCCATTAAGGGCCTTGGTAATGTAGCACCTAACCCTATGGTGGGCAGTGTTATTGTACACAACGGCCAAATTATTGGCGAAGGCTACCATATTCAATATGGCGGCCCGCATGCCGAGGTTAACGCCATTGCATCGGTAAAAGATGAAGCACTACTGAAACAGGCTACCCTGTATGTAAACCTCGAGCCCTGCTCGCATTATGGCAAAACACCACCCTGCGCCGATTTAATACTAACCAAACAAATACCGCGCGTGGTAATTGGCAGCTACGACCCTAACCCCAAAGTAGCAGGCAAAGGAATACAGCGGCTAAAAGATGCTGGCGTAGAAGTAATAACCGAAGTATTAAAAGCAGAATCGGATTTTTTAAACCGTCGGTTTTTAACCTACCATACCCAACACCGCCCCTACGTACTACTTAAATGGGCACAAAGCAGCGATGGCTACATGGGGCTTGATAAGCCCGAACAAATATGGCTTAGCAACGCTGCCAGCAAAACCCTTAGCCATAAACTACGAACCGAAGAGCAGGCAATACTGGTAGGGAGAAATACAGTTACGGTAGACGATTGCGAACTTACTGCGCGCCTGTGGCCGGGTAAAAATCCGTTACGTGTTGTAATTGACCGCAACCTGGTACTGGGCTTAAATAAAAAGATATTTAACAGCCAGGCCGATACGCTTATTGTAAACAGTATAAAAAACGAAACAACCGGCAACCTGCATTACTGCAAAATAGATTTTGAGGCCGATGTACCGGCACAAATACTTGAACTATTATACAAGCGCAATATACTTTCGGTAATAATAGAAGGCGGCGCGCAAACGTTGCAAAGCTTTATACATTCGGATTTGTGGGATGAAGCACGTATATTCACCACCCCGCACACTTTAAAACATGGCAAACCTGCGCCGGTATTGCCGGGTAAACTAATTGAAGAAAGCGCCATAGATACCGATAACCTAAAAGTGTTACTGAATACGCGTGTATGATTTATCTGTTACTCTCTATTGTATGCACAGCCCTGTTGCTGCTGGCATTTAAAATATTTGAACGCAACAATGTGCCGGTGTTTCAGGCCATTGTTTACAATTACCTGTCGGCCAGTGTATGCGGCTTTTTATTTCTACCCGATAAAACGGCTGTAGTTTCGGGCCAGGTGTTTCATGCGCCGTGGCTGCTGTTATCGTTAGGGCTGGGCAGCATGTTTATACTAATATTTAACCTTACCAGTGTTACTACAGTAAAGTATGGAGTGTCTACCGCATCGGTAGCCATGAAACTGGGTTTGGTATTTCCGGTACTGTTAGCCTTTACCGCTTACGACGAACCCTTCAACTGGCTTAAGCTGGTAGGTATACTTTTTGCATTTGCAGCGGTAATACTATCATCGCTTAAAGAAGATGAAGGCAGCGTAACACACCACTCATCGTTTGCCATACTGCCCATTATTGTGTTTTTAGGCAGCGGTGCCTGCGATAGCATTACACAATATGCCAACAAAACCTACCTGACCAATTCGGGTTTCGAAGAGTTTTCGTTGTTTTTATTTATAGCTGCTGCCATTGCGGGTTGCTCTATTTTTGTGTACCAGTTACTAACCGGTAAAACAGTATTTAACCTTCGCAGCCTTGCCGGTGGCATACTGCTGGGCATAGCCAACTATTTTTCGTTTCTGTTTTTGCTAAAATCGCTGGCGTATATAAGCTGGGGCAGTTCGGTTGTGTTTCCGGTAAGTAACCTGGGCACCGTACTGGTAGCAACCATTGCCGGTGTGTTAATTTTTAACGAAAAGCTTTCAAAGCTAAATCTGTTAGGCCTTGGCTTTGCTGTACTATCAATTGTACTCATCATAATATCGAGTGGAGTACTGCATCAATAAGGGGTATAAATCCGTATATTTAAGTAATGAAAGTATTTGTTACCGCTTTTTTGTTTGGTAGTATGTTGTTGGCCCACGCGCAAAAAAACAACAACGACTACAGCCCCGTGCAGTATAAAACCAACACCTGCCGCTCATCGTTTACCAAAGTACAACTTACCGGCAAGGCAGATGCAGAAAGCATAGCGCGCTACCTGAAAGAGAATATACCCAACCTGAAAGATTACCGTACCGGCCTTAAACTTAACTACGTTAACCAAAGCCCCGGCGGTTACCACTTTGCATACACGCAGCTATTTAACGGCGTGCCTGTATACCAAAGCGAGGTGAAAGTAAATATCGACCGCAACAACGTCATCCGCTCGCTGTTTGATAATACCGAGAACACCGCCAACTGGAACGTTAATACAGCAGACGCTACAACACAATCGGTATTGGCCATAAACCCGGCCACCGGCAAACCAATGCTGTGCCAACGCGTAATAAACGCTAAAGACGAAGAACAACTTATTGCCAACGGCGAAATAATTTTTAGCCGCGATACCCGCGCTTACGCCGCCCACGATACCACTGCCAGCGGCAAAGTATTTAACCCCGACCCACTTACATCGGCGCAGGTTAACTATGGCGCACCATACTACGATAACAACAACGCCAATAACGCACAGCTTGAAATGGAACTACAGGTTAAACAGTTTACTACCAGTTTCGATACCGGTACGTTTAGCCTGGTAAACCAGTATGTACGCATGGCCGATTGGACATCGCCAATAACCGGCGTACCTACCTCAAACAACGGTCAGTTTAATTACGACCGCTCGCAAAACGAATTTGAGTACATAAACGCTTTTTATCACATTAATACGGTGCAAAGCCACATTCATAATCTGGGCTTTAATTGTGCCGATGCACTGATAGAAGTAGATGCGCACGTAACCAACGATGACCAATCGTTTTTTACGCCGGCTTCTCAACCCCGTTTATCGTTCGGCGATGGCTGTGTAGACGATGCCGAAGATGCGGATGTAATAGTACATGAGTATGGCCACTCGGTATCGGAAAACGCATCGCCCAATAGCAACTACGGTACTTACCGCAATGCACTGGATGAAGGCTTTGGCGATTACATGGCTGGTTCCTATTCTGCATCTATCAGCAATTTTCATAGCGATTGGGTGTTTAATTGGGATGGCCACAACGAATGTTGGAACGGCCGTATTCTTACTACACCCGATGTTTACCCCATACAAAGCAGCAGTATATACCGCAATGGGCAAATTTGGAGCGCCTGCCTGTGGTGCCTGCACAACACCATTGGCCGTGCCGCCACCGATAGCCTGATACTTGAAACCCATTATTCGTACACCGGCAATATGAGTATGCCCGATGCTGCGCAATTACTAATGGAATCGGATACGG
>JBJOOW010000414.1:0-3267 GCA_046051095.1 Bacteroidota bacterium
TAGGGCTTGGTTACCTTAATGGTACTAACCGCCGAAACATAAGCCGCTATTTCTATACCTGCTTTGCGCAGCAGTTGTTTGGCAATGGCGCCTGCTATTACCCGCGCCGCTGTTTCGCGGGCGCTGGCACGGCCACCGCCGCGGTAATCGCGGATGCCGTATTTGGCATCGTAGGTAAAATCGGCATGGCTGGGGCGGTAAGCTTCTTTCAGGTGTGTATAGTCCTCGGGTTTCTGGTCTTCGTTTTTAATTACCACGGCAATGGGCGAGCCCAGCGTTTTACCCTCAAACACACCCGATAAAATCTCGAACGTATCGCTCTCTTTACGTTGGGTGGTAATAGCCGATTGGCCGGGCTTGCGCCTATCCAGTTCGTGTTGTATCAAAGCCAGGTCCAGCTCAAGCCCTGCGGGGCAGCCATCTATTACTACACCTATGGCTTTGCCGTGGCTTTCGCCAAAGGTGGTTATTCTGAAAATTTCTCCAAAACTGTTTCCGGGCATGATAAGAAGTTAGAAGTACGAAGTTAGAAATACGAAGATAAATACAGAATACATTGTTTACCACATAGGCACATAGAAATACGATTAAATACAAGGTTAAATGCCAGATGACAGTAGGCTTAAACCGTAGCGGTATTCTATATTCCCTTCGCTATTATGCCAACATACCGCTGTAGTAAATTATACTGGCTGTTTATGTATTCTATGTGCCTTATGTTTCTATGTGGTGAAATTTTAAGCATCTGTGTGGTGAAATGTACGCTGTATTACCAGCTAAAGTTTTTGTAAGATTGTTACATGAAATCGGTGCTGATTAAAAACATAAAAACGCTGTACGGTATACGCCGCGATGATGAATTGCTGGTAAGTGGTGCAGATATGAAACACCTGCCTGCCATAGATAACGCCTGGCTGCTGATAGAGGATGGGCTTATTAAGGCGTACGGCCCCGCAGCACAACAACCCGAACACGCCGATGAAGTGATAGATGCCACCGGCAGGCTGGTGTTGCCGGCCTGGTGCGATTCGCACACGCACATAGTATACGCCGGTAGCCGCGAGGGCGAATTTGCCGATAAAATTAAAGGGCTTACCTACGAGGAAATTGCCGCCCGCGGCGGCGGCATTGTAAACTCGGCTAAACGATTGGCCGAAGCCACCGAGCAGGAGCTTTTTGAAAGTGCCTGGCAACGCTTGCACGAAATGCGCAGCCAGGGCACCGGTGCGGTTGAAATTAAAAGTGGCTATGGTTTAAGCTACGAGGGCGAACTGAAAATGCTGCGCGTAATACGCCGCTTGAAAGAAGAATCGGAACTGGCAATTAAGGCCACCTTTTTAGGGGCACATGCCTACCCGCCGCAGTATAAAGATAACCACGAAGGGTACCTCAACCTGCTGATAAACGAACTGCTACCGGTAATTGCCGGCGAGGGGTTGGCCGACTACATCGACGTATTTTGCGAACAAAACTACTTCACCGTTGAACAAACCGACCGCATACTGGAGGCAGGCGTTAAGCACGGGCTTAAACCCAAAGTACACGTTAACCAGTTTAATGTGCTTGGTGGCGTTGGGGTAAGCGTAAAACACGGGGCCTTGAGTGTTGACCACCTGGAGCTGATGTCGGAAGAAGATATAGAAACCCTGAAAGGCTCGGCTACTATGCCGGTAGCCCTGCCGGGTTGTTCGCTGTTTATAAAAATACCTTATACCCCTGCCCGCCGCATAATAGATGCCGGTTTACCACTGGCACTGGCAACCGACTTTAACCCCGGCTCGGCACCATCGGGCAATATGAACCTGGTAAACTCGCTGGCCTGTATCAACATGGGTATGTTACCCGAAGAAGTGGTAAATGCCTCTACCCTTAACGGGGCCTACGCCATGGGGCTGGCTAACCGGTTAGGCTCGGTTACCGAAGGTAAGGTGGCCAACCTTATAATTACCCGCCCTGCCGGCTCGCTGGCGGCCCTGCCGTACTATTTTGGTGCAAATCCTGTGGAAAAGACTATTGTAAATGGCAGATAAATACTTTGTTTTAATCTGTGAAATCATTTCTTTTATCGGCGTAATCACCAAAAGTATTTTTATATCTTTGCACCACTTAATTAATTAAAAAAAGCAAGTAATTTGGCATTAGTACAACGTCCTTTTAATCCGCGTGGCAGAGCGCCATTTAAAAAAGAAGCGGAACACAACATCAACGAAAAGATACGCGCAATGGAAGTGCGTTTGGTTGGTGAAAACGTAACTCCCGGAGTTTACAACATTAAACAGGCAATGGATATGGCAATTGAGCAAGGCCTTGACCTTGTTGAGATTTCGCCTAACGCCGTACCACCGGTTTGTAAAATAGTAGACTACAACAAGTTCCTTTACGAGAAAAAACGTAAGGAGAAAGAAATTAAAGCACATGCCAAGAAGGTAGAGGTGAAAGAGATCCGCTTTACACCAAACACCGATGAGCACGATGTGGAATTTAAAGCAAAGCACGCCGAAAACTTTCTGAAAGAAGGTAACAAGGTGCGTACCTTTGTAATGTTTAAAGGCCGCGCCATTGTGTTTAAAGAACGTGGCGAGCTTTTACTGCTACAGTTTGCCGACAGGCTGAAAGACTTTGCCGTAGTAGAGCAACTACCAGCCCTTGAAGGCAAAAAAATGTTTATGACCCTGGCACCCAAAGCCAAGAAGAAGTAATAAGACGTTAGATAATAGACATTAGAAAATAGATAAACAGCCCTGCATCCGCGGGGCTGTTTTGTTTTTAGCCATACTCGGGCTTTAGCCCGTTTTAAAACAGATTGTTTTTTTATTCCGTTGTTAGCCGCATGCTTTAGCTTGCGGCTAATAGCGCAGCTATAGCTACAAATTGAAAATCCCCGCCATTGCTGGCTGGGGATTTCCTGGAACCGAGATTGAAGGACTCTTTTGGCAGGTTTCGGTTTACCTGCGCTGTATTTTTTGCCGACTGATAATTGCCGACTGTCGACTCGTTTTTAGTGTATATAAGCCATCAGCAGGTGAGGGCTGGTGCTCTCTTTTAGCTGGCGTATACATTTCTCTTTTATCTGGCGTACACGTTCGCGGGTAAGGTTAAATTTCTCGCCTATTTCTTCCAGCGTCATTGGGTGTTTACCATTAAGGCCAAAGTAGCTGCTTATTATTTCGGCTTCGCGTTCGCTTAGCTGTGCAAGGGCCTCGTTTAACTGGCTCTCTACATTTTTCTGCATCAGTTCATCCTCTGGCGATAGGTCGTTTTTATCGT
>JBJOOW010000415.1:0-2753 GCA_046051095.1 Bacteroidota bacterium
TGAATTATATTGAGGAAGCTATGGGCCATAAAGCCCTAATAGAAAACAAGCCACTTCAACCCGGCGATATGCTGGCAACCAACGCCGATTGCGAGCTTTTACATACCTATACCGGCTATAAACCTGCCACACCTATTCAACAGGGCATTACCGAGATGGTAACTTGGTATAAATCATATCGCACAAAAGAGGCAAATCGGCTGTAGCTCGCTCAATTAGCAGATTTTACCAGCACTTTTATACGCAATAATATTACGCTATTATAAACTGCCTTATATTGTTGCCGTTTTAGTATAACATGGTAAAACCAATATTTTATCATTACTGTACCTACTATCTATAAAGTAAAATGAGCGTTAATAAATTTGTTTTTGTTGTTTGTGGTTCACGGGAGCATATAGATACGCTGCACTTTTCGCTGCGTTATCTTACTCACTTCTCTAAAAACGATATATTGGTTGTTACCGATAGTACCCGTAACGAAATACCTGTACAGCACGGCAATGTAATAGATGTAAAAACCCCTGAAGGCTTTAATCATCACCAGGCTAGTATTTACTTAAAAACAGGCCTGCATAAATTTGTACCGGCAGGATTTAAATACTGTTATCTGGATACCGATGTTATTGCATTAAACGCCGAATGCGACGATGTGTTTAACCACAAACAAGGGCCCATTACTTTTGCTGCCGACCATTGCAGGCTACCAACTTTCAGCCCTAGTGCTGTTAGGTGCGATTGCGCCGCAAAAAATAAAAAAGATATA
Source organism: Bacteroidota bacterium (assembly GCA_046051095.1). Classification (GTDB taxonomy): domain Bacteria; phylum Bacteroidota; class Bacteroidia; order Chitinophagales; family LD1; genus Bog-950. Next base: position 767 of record JBJOOW010000415.1, read on the forward strand.
GCCGAACTGGAGGCCCTTATGGAAAAGTACGATCCGGCACGAAAACATTCCAGTCCTGTAATGGATAAAAAAAAACGGGCTTTAATTAAGAAGTTTGAAATAATGAAACAAAACAAACTTCAATACCTGTGGATGGTGATTCGTTTTGTAACTACAATCAAAAGGTTTAAACTGGATGACGATACTTTTTACGACCGCAAAAAAAAGCTGTGGGTAGATGCCGAAGGCCGTACTATTATAACCCCGGCCGAAAACATGTTTAAAGACATAGAAAAAAACTCGCACTGGCGCTGGAACCCAATCACCCGCCGCTGGTACGGCCCTGATGGCAAAGATGTGTTTAACCTAAAGTGCCCTCATTTGGCAGAGTACATACAAAATCGGTTTAACATTGAAGTAAAAGATAAGAATTTTCAGCACTGGAACGGCGGTGTATTTGTGTTTGATGATAGCAGCCACGTATTTATGGATGCCTGGTTTAACAAAACAATGCAGATATTTACCTGGCCCGAATGGATGACCCGCGACCAAGGTACATTAATTGCTACTGTTTGGCAGTTTAACCTGCAAAACAATGCGTTGTTACCCCAAAAATTCAATTTCATAGCAGATTATACCAGCCAGCAGGTAATGATGGATGAAAAAGGAAACTTTACCGACAATGCCTATAAAACCACGTTGCGCCCTGCGCTAATACACATCTACCATAATTTTGGCATGAAGGGATGGGATATTTGGGACTATGTTGAAAAAATTGGTAATAACCTGCCCGCCACTGTATGACAGAGCGAACTAAACGATTGTTGTTTCAGTTTTTTTTAGTGGCAATTGCATTTGTAATTATAGAGTTTACTTTAAGAGCAATAGGTTACAAACCGGGAGACATTAAGCCCAATTGGTATAACTTTAATCCTGTTGATACATTATATCCTGACCCAAATTTCAGAACCACCACCGATGGGTTACTTATAGCCGATAGTATAAACAATGCCAGACTCGGCATGCATATAAATGAAAGTGGATTCCGTAGCCCCGATTTTGCAAGGCTTGACACTTCGAAGAAGAAAGTACTACTAATTGGAGACAGCTTTACATACGGCATGAGTGCCACCCCCATAGAAGGACACTGCTTTGCCGACATACTACGTAAAGAAACAAACTACGAAGTAATTAATACAGGCATACCAGCTGCAGACCCGGTGCAATACGAGCAGATTGCAAACAAATACATCCCTACACTTAAGCCTGACTATGTTTTAGTTATGTTTTTTATGGGTAACGATCTGATGAAATACGAAAGACCCATAGTGCCGGGAGAGCCATACTGTTACTTTACAAATGCGGGTGCACTACTGGCAGATATTGATGGAAAGCACTTCAAAAACGTAAAAGAGATATATCATTATATTTTGCATAAAAAATACTACCTGGGTTCGCCGAAAAACATTGCTGAAAAAATAATTTCAAAAAGTGCTTTACTATCCAGGCTCTACTCTGCACGATTTAGAATACAGGAAAAGCTTGAATATGAAAGCATGATAAAAAATACAGCTATTACCAAAAACCACCTGTACAACATTAAAAGAATATGTGTGGCTAACCATATACCTTTAAAATATGTGCTTATACCTGAAATAAAAGAAGCAGACTGGCCTTTAGGAAAATACATTACAAAGTATGCCAATATCCTACTGGACAACAACCTTAGAAACGATTGGATAATGTTTGAAAACCAAAAAAGCAACTTCAACAATTACCCCGATGCACATTTAAATAACGCTGGCCACCGCTTTTATGCAGATAGTATTAAGACCTTTTTAAAAACTACATCTGAACTGAAATAAGTTTTTAATTTGCTGTTGTGAACCATTTTTGCACCATTTCTACCCATAGCCATTTATACAAAACGCTGGCACTTGCAGATTCTGTACAGAACCACGGACGCTCGTTTGTTTTACATGTGCTTATGGTAGATGGTGATAAGAAC
>JBJOOW010000416.1:0-6871 GCA_046051095.1 Bacteroidota bacterium
TTAAAAGCAAACAGCGAGGCTATTGGTGCCAAGAAGAAAGAAGTATCGGCGGCAGAAAAGGCCGATAAGCCTAAGCGCAAAGATGAACTAAAGAGCCTGAAGGCTGCCCGCAAAAAACTGAAGAGTGATTTAGCGCTGGCGAAGAAAGACGCCGAAGTAATCCGCTTGAAAAAAGAACTGAAGAATAACAAAACAGCACTTAAGCAAAAGCGTACCGATTACGAAAACAAACAGGCGCCAAGCAATCCGCTTATATCTATACTAATGCGTCCGCTGCTTTCGCTTAAGAAGGTGTCGCTGGAGTATAAAGAGACCAAAGGAACGGTGCTGCCGGGCTTTACCGGTTACTCGCAAATACTGGGAAACCAGATAAACGGAAGCAACAAGTTTATTACCGATAAGAGCATACGCAGTGCGCCGGGCTACGACTTTGTATTTGGCTGGCAGGCTGGCGATAAATTTTTTAAAGGTGTAGATGCATTTACACGCGATGGATGGTTAGACCAGGCTGCATCGAAGGGGTGGATTACAAAAGACACCTTGCTGAACCAGAAGTTTACGCAAACCCGTTCGCAGCGTTTAGATGTAACGGCAACAATAGAGCCGTGGTCTGATTTGAAAATAGACCTGACCCTGTTCCGCGATTACACCGAAAACCACTCGCAGTTTTTTAAAGCCATACAAGACCCTAACAACCCGGGCCAAACTACGTTTGCGCACCTTAACCCAACCAACATGGGTTCGTACAGCATATCGTATTTGCCGGCACGTACCATGTTCGATAAAACCGAGAAAGACGGAAACTCGGAAATATACCGGCAGTTTGAACGCAACCGCGAGGTTATATCACAACGATTAGGTACGGGCACTTACTTTAACCCGAGTGATACAACGTTTAACCCTAATTATACCAATGGTTACGGCCCTAAATCGCAGGATGTGTTGATACCGGCCTTCCTGGCGGCGTATTCTAAGTCGGACCCTAATAAGGTTCAGTTAAATCCGTTCAAGGCTATACCTATGCCTAACTGGCGTATATCGTACAACGGTTTAACCAAGTTTAAGTGGGCACAAAACATATTTACCAGCTTTACCATTACACACGGGTATAACTCTACCCTAACGGTAAACAGCTTTAATACCAACCTGGATTACCGCGGCAACGGAAATATGTTTGGCCAGAACCGCATAGATAGTTTGAACGGTAACTACTACCCACTATACAACATGCCAAGCATTGTAATAAACGAGCAGCTATCGCCGCTGTTGGGTGTAGATATGACGTTTAAAAACAACATTACTGCCAAGGTAGATTATAAGCAAAGCCGTACGCAAACCATGAACTTCTCCGATTTTCAGTTGGTTGAGTTGAAGAGCAAACAGCTTACAGTTGGTGCGGGCTACAAAATTAAGGGGCTTAAACTGCCGTTTAAGATTAAGGGTAAGAAAATACGATTGGATAACGACCTTAGTTTCCGTTTCGACTTTAGCTACCGCGATAACGTAACGGTTAACCACCGGATAGATCAGGGGGTGCCGCAAATTACATCTGGCTCGCGTACTATTACCATACAGCCGTCTATCGATTACATAGTAAGCAAGCGTTTAAACATTCGTATTTTCTTCGACCAGACACGTACCATACCTAAAATATCATCGGGTTTCCCTACTACCAACACCAAAGGGGGTATAACACTCCGTTTCTCGCTGGGCGATTAGTGGCCAACCGATTAATATCATAAACATTTAAAACCTTCTTAGTTTTCAAAACTTAGAAGGTTTTATATTTTCGGGCATTGAAAATTTAAAAAAACCACAAACATGAACTTTCCGGCAGATTTAAAATACAGCAAAGAGCACGAATGGGTACGCGTAGAAGGCAATACCGGTACCGTTGGTATTACTGATTTTGCACAAAAAGAACTGGGCGATATTGTATATGTAGAAATTGAAACTGTAGGCGATACTGTTGAGAAAGATGCCGTGTTTGGTACAGTAGAAGCGGTTAAAACCGTATCGGATTTATTTTTACCGGTAGGTGGTAAAATAGTAGCTAAAAACGAAGCACTGAACGATAACCCGGAAGCTGTAAATACCGACCCTTACAACAGCGGCTGGATGGTTAAGATAGAATTGACTGACGCATCGCAACTGGATAGCCTGATGGATGCAGAAGCATACAAAAAACACATAGGCGCTTAATTTTCCGGTTTCCTTTATTCAGGACAACCAGAACAGCCAAATGCAATCCGATTGAAATCGTTTGTAAAATATAATTGGCCGTCCATACTATGGGCGGCCTTTATTTTGGTGCTTTGCCTAATGCCGGGTAAGGACCTGCCCAGCATTTCGCTTTTTCAGGCCGATAAGCTGGGGCATTTTGGTGTATATCTGGTGCTGGCCTTTTTAATGTGGTTTGGCTGGCGCAGGCAAACATCGTTTACATGGTTACACCAACAGGCATTTATTAAAATATTGCTTATTACATCATCGTATGGTTTTGTGGTAGAGATATTGCAACACCTGCTTACTACCGACAGGCACTTTGATTTATACGATGCACTGGCTAATGCCATTGGTGCCATTGCCGGAAGTTTAATAAGCGTTAAACTCTTCAAATAACTACAGGGCATTCTTATCTTCATACAGTGAAAAAAATCATTCTCTCATTTTTGGTTGTGGTAGTGTTGGGTAGCGTAGCGCAGGCGCAGGCCGGCCGCGATGAAACACTGGCCAACAGCTATTTGCAAAACGGCGAGTTTGATAAGGCAGTAGAGTTGTTTCAGGGACTGTGGGAGAAGAACAACTATGAGTATAAATACTACCGCCCGCTGTATACCTGCCTGCTGCAACTTAAAAAGTACGACGAGCTGGAGAAGGTGATTAAAAAGGAGCTGAAGAAAAACGATAACGCTCCGCAGTTTGTGGTTGACCTGGGTTATATGTACGCGCAGGTACCTAACGCCGAAAAAGCAAAAGAGCAGTTTGATAAAGCCCTGAAAGATTTAAAACCCTACGATGCTACTATCCGCTCGCTGGCTAATATTTTCGAGGCATACCATTTATACGATTACGTAATTGCCGTATACGACAAAGGCGGCAAGCTGATACACAACGAAACGTTTTACAGTTTCGAGATGGCGCAGGCTAACCTTAAAAAGGGAGACGTTGCAGCTACGGTTAAGTTTTTTCTGATAAACCTGGAGGCCAACCCCGGCAACATGCAAACGATAAAGAATACTATTCAATCGTCGCGCAATGAAGAAAAGCTGTTGGCCGAACTGGAAACACAACTGTATACTAAGGTACAGAAAAGCGCTACCAACGAAGATTACATAGACCTGCTAACCTGGGTGTATATACAGAACAAGGATTTTGAAGGCGCGCTGGTGCAAATGAAAGCTGTTGACCGCCGTAAAAACGAAAACGGTATACGCGTGCTGAACATTGCCCGTATGGCACAAACAGAGGGCGATTATACCAATGCCATTTCGGGCTACGAATATGTGGTGGCTAAAGGCAAATTCAACGCCATGTACTTTCAGGCGCGTACCGAGTTGCTGAATTGCCGCAAAGAAAAAATTTCGAAAAACCTGAACTACACACAAGCCGACCTGGAAGGCTTAAAGAGCGACTACCTGTCGTTTATAGAGGAGAATGAACGTGGTTTTCGTACAGCACAGAGCATGAAGGAACTGGCCGACCTGGAAGGGTTTTACCTGCACGATTTAAAGAGCGCTATTGACCTTTGTAACGAACTGATAGCTATGCCGGGCGTAAACCAGCAGCTTAAAAACCAAACCAAGTTATCGTTAGGAGATTTTTACCTGATAGATGGCGATGTGTGGGAGAGTACGCTGATATACTCGCAGGTAGATAAAGATGAGAAAGACTCGCCGCTGGGCGAAGAAGCGCGTTTCCGTAATGCCAAGCTGGCTTATTATAAAGGTGATTTTGACTGGGCACAAACACAGTTAGAGGCACTAAAGGGTTCAACATCCGAGCTGATATCGAATGACGCTATTAACCTGTCGGTTTTTATAATTGACAACCTGGGGTTGGATACTGTAGAGCAACCAATGCAGATGTTTGCCAAAGCAGAATTGCTGATGTACCAGAATAAAGATGAGCAGGCGCGCGGCACGCTGGATACCATTACGTACCTGTACCCCGGCCATGCGTTGTTTGATGATATTGAATACCTGAAAGCGCAGATGTTTGTTAAGCACCGCCAATACGATAAAGCAGTGCCACTGCTGGAGGATATTATTAAAAATTATAAGCAGGATTTGAAGGGCGATGACGCCACCTTTTTACTGGGCAAAATTTACGAAGAGCAACTGAACGACAAGGCGAAAGCCATGGAGTATTACAAAACCATTATTACCGATTACAACTCATCGTTATTGGTAATAGAAGCCCGCAAACGCTACCGTTTACTGCGCGGCGATAATTTGAGCGAATAAAACCTGCTATGATAGTTTACAACGTAACTGTAAAGATAGACCTGAACGTACACGACCTTTGGTTTAAATGGATGAAAGAAGAACACATACCGCGCGTGTTGGAAACCGGTTGTTTTACCGATTGCAAAATATACCGCGTGTTAGAGGAGAACACTACCGATGGCATAACGTATGCGTTTCAGTACTTTGCCGAAAACATGACAAAGTATTTCGACTATAAAGAACACCACGCCGCCAGACTGCAAAAAGAAAGTATGGACCTGTTTCCGGGTAAGTACCATGCATTCCGCACACTGCTGAAAGAGGTGTAGTCTTGCGCTGTGTGTTTTTTCTTCAACCGGTAATGATTAGATTAGCTTTAAATCCGCACATATGAAAAAGATATATTTTGCCTTTATAGTACTATCGGTAGCTGTTACATCGTGCTCTAAAAAATCGGCTGCAACTGCTGCTGCCGGTCCCGATGGCGCTAAAGTATTTGCCGGTAACTGCGCCCGTTGCCACGGCGACCAGGGTGTTAAAGACAGCCGCACACCTAACCTGCAAACTATTGCTTTAGATAAAGCCGGCCTGGTACAAAGCATTACCAAAGGTAAAGGCCACATGCCTGCTTTTGAAGATAAACTTACCGCTGCCGAAATAGCAGCCGTTGCCGACCTGATAGTTGGCTGGCACAAGTAATACATGCGTACTTACCATGTTTTAGGTTTAATGAGTGGCAGCTCGCTTGATGGGCTGGACATAGCTTATTGCCGTTTTGAATACACCGGCAATAACTGGCAGTTTGCCATACTGCACACCGCGGTAATTGAATACAGCCAGGCATGGATAGATACACTTAAAAGCCTGCCTACGGCAGATGCTCGCACCTTGTGGCAAACACACGCGGCATTGGGAAACTACTTTGGCGAATGCGCTGCGCAGTTTATTGCACAATATAACCTTGCAGGTAAGGTAGATGTAATAGCCTCGCACGGGCATACTGTTTTTCATTTTCCGGCACAGGGTTTTACTACGCAAATTGGCGATGGCGCAGCAATAGCAGCGCGTGCAGGTGTACAGGTTGTATGCGATTTGCGCACTACCGATATTGCCCATGGCGGGCAGGGTACGCCTATTGTACCCATAGGCGATAAGCTGTTGTTTGCCGAATATAAATTTTGCCTGAACATAGGCGGCATAGCTAATATTAGTCGCAAAAAGGCTAATGGCGATATAGTGGCGTTTGATATTTGTGCCGCCAACCAGGTGCTTAATACACTGGCCGGCTTGCTGGGTAAGGAGTATGATGCCGGAGGCGCAATTGCAGCAACCGGTAAGCTGAATACGGTATTGCTGGATGAGTTACATAAAGCAGTGTTTTACAAGCAGCCTTACCCAAAATCGCTGGATAACAGTTTTTCGCGTACAGTAGTATGGCCGGTTATAGAGCAGGCTAACATACCGGTAGAAGACAAACTACGCACCTACACCGAACTGATAGCACAACAGGTGAGCAACCATATTGCCACCATTGCCACACGCGAAACAATAACACTTACAGCAACCGATAAAATGCTGGTAACCGGTGGCGGGGCTTTTAATAGCTTTTTAATAGAGCGGATGAAGGCCTTGTGCGGAATTACTATTGATGTACCGGGCGATGAACTGGTGAAGTTTAAAGAGGCGTTGGTAATAGCCCTGATGGGCGTATTGCGCCTGCGTGGCGAGGTAAACGTACTGCGCAGTGTAACCGGTGCAGACAGCGATACAACCGGCGGCGCGGTGTATTTGCCGTGATTTACTTATTTCGCACCATTAATTACAACCCATGAATTTAATAACCGGCGCAACCGGCCTGGTAGGTTCTTATCTGGCGAGGCTGTTGCTTAGCAAAGGCGAAAAAGTGCGCGCTATAAAACGCGCCACATCTGATGTTAGCTTGCTGGGCCACTATGCCACACAGATAGAATGGGTAGAAGGGGATGTGCTGGATATAACATCGCTGGAAGATGCCATGGAAGGTGTTACACATGTTTACCATTGCGCAGCCGTAATATCGTTTATACCTAAAGAGGTAGACCATATGATGCGCGTTAACATAGATGGCTCGGCCAATGTGGTAAACGCAGCCTTGTACTGCGGCGTGCAGAAAATGGTATATGTAAGTTCGGTAGCGGCGTTTGGTATACCTGCTGCTGCCGGTAAAATGATTGACGAAAAACACTCGGACCCCAATATCAATAAGTCGTTTTGGTATTTCCGCAGCAAGCAATATGGCGAGCGCGAAGCATGGCGCGGGCAGGAAGAAGGATTGAACGTAGTAGTGGTTTGCCCGGGTACAATACTAGGTGCGGGCTGGTGGGACTCTGAGCCTAACTCGCTTTTTCCGGAGATATATAACGGACTGAAATTTTACACCGGTA
>JBJOOW010000417.1:0-10680 GCA_046051095.1 Bacteroidota bacterium
CGATAGGCGATACGCTGGGCGACGACCCGCTGGCCGAAATGGAACGGCAGGTAAACGATTATGTAGTAAACAACCGTAAAGAGCTGGACGACCTGCGTAAGCTGGAACAGTTTCGTAAGGAGTTTTTAGGTAACCTATCTCACGAGCTTAAAACACCCTTATTTAACATACAAGGCTATGTACATACCTTACTGGAAGGTGCTATGGACGACCCTAAGTATGCCCGCCAGTTTTTAGAACGTACCTCTAAAAGTATCGAGCGCCTTAGTTCGTTGGTAGACGACCTTGACGCCATATCGCGGCTTGAGCGGGGCGAAGAATCGGTACATAAAGAAACATTCGATATACACCAGCTGGTTAAAGATGTATACGACTCCATGGAACTAAAAGCAGAGCGTAAAAACTTTACACTACTTATCAAAAAAGAATCGGACCGGCCGTTTTTTGTAAACGCCGATAAAGAAAAAATACGACAGGTTATTACCAACCTGGTAGATAATGCCATTAAATACGGAAATGAATCGGGACGGGTAGTGGCCAGTTTTTACGATATGGACGAGAACATACTTACCGAAATTACCGATAACGGTATTGGCATACCCGAAGAACACCTGCCACGCCTGTTCGAACGTTTTTACCGGGTAGATAAACACCGTAGCCGCGAGCAAGGCGGCACCGGCTTAGGTTTGGCTATTGTAAAGCATATAATTGAAGCTCACCAACAAACCATTAATGTACGTAGCACTAAAGGCGTGGGCACCACATTTGCCTTTACGCTCCAAAAGTCTACCGAGCATCGCTAACTATCTGCATTCATTGCTAATTGAACATTGAAATCTGGTAATTGGATTTTTTTGTATTCCGGTTATATTTGCGCTCCCTCAAGGCCCGGATGGCGAAATTGGTAGACGCACTACTTTGAGGTGGTAGCGCCCTTACGGGTGTGCGAGTTCGAGTCTCGCTTCGGGCACTAAAAAAGGCAGGTCAGTAACAACTGGCCTGCCTTTTTTATTTTTCACCAAATGCTGTTTAAATAAAAAAAGTGAAATAATTTGAAAAATATACCGATTGGTATATTTTTGATATGTCAAATAAATAAAAATGACCAAAGCTGAAAAAACCAGGCAATTTATAATTGAAAAAACAGCACCTGTTTTCAATATAAAAGGCTATAGCGGCACCAGTATGAGCGACCTTACCGAGATTACCGGCCTTACCAAAGGCAGCATATACGGTAACTTTGCCAATAAGGACGAGGTAGCACTGGCAGCATTTGAACATAACCTGAAACAGGTAACCAACTATATAAAAAGCGAGCTGCAACAACAAACAACACAACGGGGTAAACTAAAAGTATACCCTGAAGTGTATAGAGGTTTTCTGCAACACCCTTTCCCGGTAGGGGGCTGCCCAATATTAAATACCGCAATAGAAGCTGACGATACGCACCCAGCCTTAAAACAAAAAGCCTGCAACGCATTACTGGTTTGGAAAAAAAGCCTGGTGCATACTATAACTAAGGGAATAGAAAACGGAGAGTTTGATAGATATACCGATGCCGAACAGGTGGCTGTAACATTAATGGCACAGATAGAAGGAGGCATTATGATAGCCAAACTAACCGGCAAAATGGATTACTTTAAAAAAGTGATAGAACAAACCGAACAACTGATAGACAACTTATAATTTTTTACCATAAAATATACCGATTGGTATTTTAAACATATAAAACATGGAACGCTCAAGAACAATAATTTGGCAAAATCCGCTTGAAGGAGCACACAAGGCAATGCACATGAGCGGCATGGAGTACCTGGAAGCTATGAACCGCGGAGAGATAGCCCTGCCACCTTTGGTACATACGCTTGATTTTAAAGTATTAACCACTAGGCCCGGCGATGTAGTATTCAGTTTCACCCCGCAGGAGTTTCACTACAACCCCATAGGCAGTGTGCACGGTGGGGTTATATCGGCCATACTTGATTCTGCCATGGGCTGCGCTTTACACACACTGCTACCTGCCGGTACCGGTTATACTACTGTAGAGCTAAAAGTAAATTTTATAAAGGGCATAACCACAAAAACAGGCGATGTACGTGCTATAGGTAAAGTAATTAGCAAAGGGAGCCGCACAGCACTTACAGAAGCCACACTGGTAGATAGTAATAACACATTACTGGCCCATAGCACCAGCACGTGTTTGCTGCTAAAGCACACATAAACCATTTTATAGCTACATTCACAAATACACAATCAAAAATTTCACACCCTTTATATAACCAACCAAATCAGTTTTTATGAATACCAATAAACAAATCCGCCGCGTAGCAGTAATAGGTTACAACCGTATACCTTTTGTACGCCAAAACACTGCCTACATTGGCAAAAGCAATCAGGATATGCTGATTGCCACCATTAATGGCCTGGTAGAAAAATACAACCTGCAGGGTGAACTACTTGGCGAAGTGGCAGGCGGTGCCGTTATCAAATCGGCTAAAGAAGCCAGCTTGATACGCGAGAGCGTTATGCACACCCAATTGCACCCTAACACACCCGGCTGCGACCTGCAACAGGCCTGCGACACCGGTATAGAATCGGCCGTGTATATTGGCAATAAAATAGCATTGGGACAAATAGAAAGCGGCATTGCCTGCGGTGTAGATAGTACCAGCTTTGTGCCTATAGAGGTTAGCAACAACCTGCGCAATATATTACTGGCAGCAAGCCGGGCTAAAACTACCGGCGACCGGCTGAAACAGTTTTTCAAAATACGCCTGAAAGATTTTGCTCCCTCCCCTCCTGCCAATATAGAACCAGAAACAGGACTTTCGATGGGTGGACATACCGAATACACTGCCAAGCATTACGGCATCAGCCGCGAAGACCAGGACCGCTTTGCCTACGAAAGCCACATGAAATACGCAGCCGCTATAGATGAGGGTTTTCTTGCCGATATGATTACCCCTTTTGCCGGTATAGCCGCCGATAACAACCTGCGCCGCGATAGCACCATAGAGAAACTGGCCAAGTTGAAACCTGCTTTCGATAAAGTAAACGGCAGCCTTACTGCCGGTAACTCTACCCCGCTTAGCGATGGCGCCGCCGCCATATTACTGGCCAGCGAAGAATGGGCTACAGCCCATAAACTGCCCGTACTGGCATACATAACCTTTGCCGAAGTAGCAGCTATAGAGTACGTACAAGCCAAACACAACCTGTTGTTGGCACCGGTTAATGCCGCCGCCAACATGCTACGCAAAGCCGATATGAAACTAACCGATTTCGATTTTTACGAAATACACGAAGCATTTGCCGCACAGGTACTGGCCACCCTTAAAATTTGGGAGAGCGATGAACTTAGCCGTCAGTTTGGTTTACCCGGCGCACTGGGTAAAATAGACCGCAGCAAGCTGAACATAAAAGGTAGTAGCCTGGCAGCAGCCCACCCTTTTGCTGCAACCGGCGGCCGTATTATTGCCACCATGGCCAAACTGCTTAACCAAAAGGGCAGCGGCAAAGGCTTTATATCTATCTGTGCAGCCCGCGGCCAGGGCGTAACCATGATAATGGAGAAGTAAGCATGGGTAGTTGTTCACAGTTTATCACCAGTTGCCCGATATGCCACAAAGGCTATCGGGCAATTTTTATATTCGCGCCATGACTGAAAAGATCCTCATTATAGATTTCGGTTCGCAATATACCCAGCTGATAGCGCGCCGTGTAAGAGAATGTGAAGTTTACTGCGAAATTGTACCCTACAACAAGCTTCCCGAATTAACCAACGATATTAAAGGCATCATCCTTTCCGGCTCGCCGGCCAGTGTACGCGATACCGATGCTCCCCGTATCGATGTGCAGAAACTAATCAACTTCCGCCCCCTGTTAGGCGTATGCTATGGCGCACAGCTACTGGCACAAACCTTTGGCGGCTCGGTAGAAAAAAGCAACACCCGCGAGTACGGCCGTGCGCACCTGCAGATAAAAGATGCCGACGATAAACTGCTGCACAACATAACCAACAACTGCCAGGTATGGATGAGCCACGGCGACTCTATTAAAAACGTTGGCGATAGCTTCGAACTGATAGCCGGCAGCGACTCTATAGATGTTGCGGCCTTCCGTGGCAAGGCTGGTGCTTATGCAAATCCGGTTTATGCTTTGCAGTTTCACCCGGAGGTATACCATAGCACCGAGGGCCATAAAATACTTTCTAACTTTTTGTTTGATGTTGCCGGTTGCTCGCACAAATGGACTGCCGCCGGTTTTGTAGAAGATACCGTTAAAAGCCTGAAAGCACAAATTGGCGATGAGAAAGTAATATTGGGCCTTAGCGGTGGGGTCGACTCATCGGTTGCAGCTTTACTGTTAGAAGAAGCCATTGGCGATAACCTGCTTTGCATATTTGTAGATAACGGCCTGCTGCGTAAAGATGAGTTTGAAACCGTAATGAGCAAATACGAAGAGATGGGCCTTAACGTACAAGGCGTACGCGCCGGCGACCGTTTCCTTTCCGAACTGGCCGGTGTTACCGACCCCGAGCAAAAACGTAAGATAATAGGCCGGGTGTTTATAGAGGTTTTCGAAGAAGAATCGCACAAACACCCCGAAGTTAAATGGCTGGCACAGGGCACCATTTACCCCGATGTGATAGAAAGCGTATCGGTTAAAGGGCCGAGTATGACTATCAAATCTCACCACAACGTGGGCGGCTTACCCGAAAGGCTTAAACTAAAAATAGTAGAACCACTGCGTAGTTTGTTTAAAGATGAAGTACGCCGCGCCGGTAAAGAGCTTGGCCTGGTACCCGAAATACTATACCGCCACCCGTTCCCGGGCCCAGGTTTGGCTGTACGTATACTTGGTGAAGTAACTGCCGAGAAAGTAAAAATACTACAAGAGGCCGACCATATTTAGACCGAGAACCTGAAGAAGTTTAACCTGTACAACGAAGTTTGGCAGGCCGGCGCTATACTTACCCCTATTAAAACAGTAGGTGTAATGGGCGACGAACGTACCTACGAACACGTACTGGCGCTACGCGCAGTAAACAGCACCGATGGTATGACCGCCGACTGGAGCCACCTGCCGTACGAGTTTCTGGCTAAAACATCTAACGAAATTATTAACCATGTACGTGGCGTTAACCGTGTAGTGTACGATATTAGCAGTAAACCACCAGCCACTATCGAGTGGGAGTAATGGCTATTGTCCTCCGCTTGTTTCATCCCGGGCTAGCCTCGGGAGGCGGAGGTACCGAGGCTTTGCGAGGCGGAGGTGGACTGTATTAATATGATGTTGGTCTGTTTTTTGTATTTGCAGTAGAACTATGAGCAATCTTAAATCATCAATAATGAATTTCCGGTTAAAGACAATAAGCTTCTTTTTGTCTTGGCTCCTGGTTCTTGGCTCTATGCTCTGCAATGCTCAAACCGATTCGGTATACCGCATTGGTTTAATACTACCCTTTCAAACAGCCTCTACCGCCGAAAAGCTGGAAGCTTACACCAACGCACACGACCTGTTTACCGCCAATAAAATTACACTGGATGCCGACGCCATTACGGCCATCGATTTTTACCAGGGTGTAATTGAAGCGTTAAGCGAAGCAACCGATACGTTTAAAATTGAGTTGAGCGTTTACGACAACTGGAACAACGACTCTATAACTACCGAGTTGCTTAAAAAGCCCGAGCTAAAAAAGAACGACATTATTATAGGCAGTGTATCTACCAGCAGCGCCAAACTGGTAGCCGATTTTTGCAAGCAGAATAAGATTGTAAACATTCAGCCCTTTACCCCATCTAAAAGCTTAACCACAGCTAACCCCTATCATATAAAATTAGCCCCTACTATCGATGCACATACCGATGTAATGTATCAGTCGTTGGTTGATTCGTTCCCCGGTGCCAACATTATTATTTACACTACCGATGCTGAAAGGCACCTGAGCGTAGCCAAACGTTTCGATTCGCTGCTGCGTGGTTACAACGCTACTACTACCGATAAAAAATTTACTGTAAGCCTGCTTAACACCAAAGATATGATGGTGGGCGGCAAAAAAACTACCACCGCCGATTTACTAAGCAGCACTAAACAAAACATATTAATTCTTACATCGTTTGATGAATCGTTTGTAAACGGTAACCTGCGCGTACTGCACGATAAGCTGGCTAAAGACTCTACCATTATTGTATACGGCCTGCCTACCTGGCTTAACGGCGATGTACTACGGTTAGATTATGTAAACGATTTTCACACCCGCATATCCGATTACTTTAACGAGCAGCAGGCCATTATAAAACAGGCCCCGTTTATAAAACAGTATACCGATAGGTTTAATACCACACCGGCACGCTTTGCCTACCTGGGTTACGATGTAACCAATTTTTTGCTGTACAACCTTAGCGAGTACGGTAAGGGCTTTACCGATTATCTGGCTACGCAACACTATACCGGTACAGCTTATAAGTTCGACATGGCAAAAAACATGAAGGACAAAACCACCCTTAACTACTACGAAAACGTATCGGTAAACGTGTTTGCGGTAGATAACTACCTGCTTAAGCGCGTGTGGTAGGGTTAACATTTTTACATGTTGTTAACCCCTTGCGCTTCTAACAATTTCGCAATCAGCCCATTACAAAACCCTATGTTAACACCCCTATTAAAACCGCATATTAACAAATTGCAAATCAATTGATTGTATTTATGCTTTTAAATACGCTTTTCATATTTGAAACCAATTTTTTCCGCATTGTTTGATAACGCTGCACTGTAATTTTATCCCATACAGAAAAACACCAACCATTATTATTACTGGCTTAGTGGCCATATTGTTTATCAAGTTACATCCTCAATACTTAATCCTTTACCCTCTGCATTTACTCGTACAATCCGTTTCAACATATTTTTTCGTACGGACACTAATAAAGCATTTTTGTTATATTAGCATTACCTATGAAAAAAATACTACTAACCACAATTGTGGCTATGCATTGCTATGCGCTATGCTTTGGCCAAAACCTGCAACCTCTCGGCCACTTACAATACCCCAACGGCGTTTACTGCGCGGGTATTACCGGTTATGCAGCGCCAAATGGCAACGAGTATGCACTGGTATGTAAAAACGACGGTCTCTCAATAGTATCTATAAGCCATCTGTACAACCCGGTCGAATTATTCTCTGTACCATGCATTCCGTTTAATTATGCCGGTAACCGCGAGGTTAGCCAATATAAAGGCTATGCCTATGTAATATCCGAAAAAACCGATAGCCTGCTGATTGTAAACCTTAATTACCTACCCGACTCTATAGCCTGGCGCAGGGTATCGCCGGGCGGTATTACCAAAGGCCATACTATTTTTATAGATGAAAACGGTGTAGCCTATATTAATGGCGCAAACAGTACAAGCGGATATGTTCAATATTTTCTCGACTTAAATACAGACCCATACAACCCTGTTGTACTGGGTGGTTATACCGAAGATTATGTACACGATTGCTACGTACGTAACGATACTATGTGGGCTGCCTGTATAGGTTCGGGTAAAGTAAGGGTGGTTGATGTGCGCAATAAACTTCAACCGTATGAGATTACAAATTGGAACACTCCGCTTAACTACACACATAATTGCTGGCTTAGCAACGACTCCAGATTTTTATTCACTACCGATGAGCAACCCAACTCTGCCCTTACCTGTTATGATGTAGCCGACCTGGCTAACGTAACCGAAACATGCCAATACATATCAGATAAGGGGAGTAATACCGTTATACACAACACCACTTTTATAAACAACTATTGTGTAACCGGCTATTACACGTATGGCGTAACCATACACGATGTAAGCGATAAAAACAACATAATAGAAACCGGCCATTTTGATACATCTCCCGCTTACAGCGGTAGTGGGTTTCGTGGCTGTTGGGGGGTATGGCCTTACTTACCTTCGGGCAACATTATAGCAAGTGATATGGAAACAGGCTTGTGGGTTTTAAAACCAACCTATGTGCGTGCATCGTTACTAAACGGGCGGGTAACCGATAGCAATGGTAATTTAATTAATGGTGTAAAAGTAGAGGTGCTTGGCTTTAGCCAAACCGTAGAAACTAACTATGCGGGAACATACAATACAGGTATAGGTGCCAGCGGTATTTTTACAGTACGGTTTTCTAAACAGGGTTATCAAACAGTTACTGTAGATAACGTAGCTTTAACAACCGGTAATACCGTTACCGTAAACGCCATATTGCAAATAGCAGTACCTACTACAGTAACAATACTAACGGTAGACGAGCAAAGTAACCAACCGGTAGCAAATGTGCAACTGTATATTATAGATACAGTAAATGGCTACCAGCAAAACTACATTACCGATAGCAATGGTGTTTTTACAACTGATACATTTACTACCGGCCTTTGCAATATATATACCGGTATATGGGGATATGTAACATCCCTATCGTTGCACCAAATAGCACCAAACGATACTATTATATTGAAACTAAAAAAGGGATACTACGACGATGCTTTTTTTGATTTGGGCTGGACACTATATTCTACGGCAACTAAAGGTATGTGGCAAAGGTGCGTGCCAAGGGCATCCTATTACGATTCTACACTGGTTAGCGCGGCTAATGATATTGAAAATGACTTTGGCATACAATGTTTTGCTACTGGCAATCCGGCCTATGTATTTGACCATCCAAATGTAGATAGTGGATTTACTGTATTGATATCGCCTAAAATTGATCTATCTGCAATGGAAAGCCCATACTTAGGTTATTATTGGTGGTTGGCAGATACGTTTTGCTATAATGCTTGTTTAGATGAAATGTCGGTATACATGCTTAACGAAACTGACACCATTAAGTTAAGCGCTAAAACATCACTTTCGCCACAAAGAAAATGGATACACGACAAAATACGAATCAGCGATTATATACAACCAACCGATAACATGCATCTGCTTTTCTGGATTTCTGACACAGGTAAGGAAAACTACGTAAAAGCATTGATTGATAAGATACAGATAGCCGACAGTGCCGACTGGCAGCTTTCTTCGGGGGAAGAGATTCAAAAAAAACAGTTAAAATTTATGGCATACCCCAACCCGTTTAGCGGCAGTTTTACAATTTATGTTGATGGGTTAACAAGCAATAACTGCGAGATTGAAATTTTAAACACCATGGGGCAACCCGTGCTAAAACAAGTAGTAACAAACCAGCGCCAGCATATTACTTTACCCGGCACCTGTACTACAGGTATATACTTCGCCCGGTTGCTATACAATGGTATACCGGCAAAAACAATTAAGCTGGTAAAAACAGATTAACGCATATCTTATCTAAACGCATCTTATCCACCGCTCCGCTCCCGCCTAAATTAACATAGCTGCATAGCCAAAGCCTTCTATATTCGTGCCGTTAAAAACTCAGCATGAAGAAGACTACGGGCATTCTGTTTCTGTTAATCGCACTTTACACCTCGGCACAAAAAAACCTTACCCTTTTAGGCCACCTGCCATACGGCAACAATGTTAGCCTAAGCAACCTTACCGGCTACGCCGATACGGCTGGCCACGAGTATGCATTGGTAGGTACTACCCAGGGGCTTTCTATTGTAAACATTACCGACCCTACCAACCCGCAGCAGTTGTTTCTGGTACCCGGTGCTACCGGCGTTAGCGGCCTGTGGCGCGAGGTACGCGAGTACAAAGGCTATGCCTATGTAACCACCGAGCAAAACAGCGGCCTGGTAGTAGTTAACCTTAACTACCTGCCCGATAGCATAAAGTACCATACCATTAACCCGGGTGGTATGCATACATCGCACACTATATTTATAGATAGTAACGGCATTGCCTACGTAAACGGTACCGATAAAGGCCAACTGTTTTTAGATTTAAATGCCGACCCTTACAACCCGCCTTTACTGGGCAAGTTTACCAACAACTACGTGCACGATTGCTTTGTACGTAACGATACCCTGTGGGCTGCCTGCATTAACGATGGTATAATGAAAGTGGTAGATGTACACGATAAAACTGATGCCGATAACCCTGCAAAAACCATTACCCAGTGGGCTACCCCGCTTAATTTTTCGCACAACTGCTGGCCTACCTACGATGGTAACTACCTGTTTACTACCGATGAGAAACCAAACTCTACCCTTACCTGCTACGATGTAGCCGACCTGGCCAACGTAACCGAAACCGACCGTACACAGGTGCAGCCCGGCAGTAACACCATTATACACAACACCTATTTCCTAAACGATTACTGCATTACATCGTACTATACTTACGGCGTAGCTATACACGATGTAACCCGCAAAAACAACCTGGTAGAAACCGGCAACTACGATACATCGCCGGATTATAGTGGCGATGGCTTTAACGGCCAGTGGGGCGTATGGCCTTACCTGCCATCGGGTAACATTATATGCTCGGATATTGAAACAGGCCTTTGGATACTAAAGCCAACCTATAAACGCGCTGCCTACCTGGAAGGTACTGTGCGCGATACCATTTGCAACGTACTGCTGGCTGGTGTGCAGATAGAAATACTGGGCGACTCGGTAACCGATGTAACCAACTACCTGGGCAAATACGCCACCGGCACGGTTGATAGCGGCACCTATACCATCCGCTTTAGCAAAAACGGTTACCAAACCGTAG
>JBJOOW010000418.1:0-10901 GCA_046051095.1 Bacteroidota bacterium
AATTTCTATATGTTTTTCATATGCCACCCCGTGGAAAACATCGGCGCTTGGCCGTTTGCGTCGGTCGCGGGTTGTTAAATCGGTTTCGTATAAACCAAACCGGAAGGTAGGGCCAAGGTCCCACTCAAAGTTATCGAAGGTGCTCCAGAAATAGTACCCCTGTATATCTACACCAGCTGCCATACAATCGTGTACTATTTTAAGGTAGTCCTGTATGGCCTTTACGCGCACAGCGTCATCGGTAGTACACACGCCGCTTTCGGTAATTATTACGGGTAGCTTATACCGGTTCCAGTAGCGTTCAATTGCCAGTTTCATACCTTCGGGGTAGTACTCCCACATATCGTCGTGTGGGCGGCCCAATTTCTTTAATTTCTCCGGCGTATCCAGGTATGTAATAGGCGCCGGGTCGTGCGACATTTTAGCGTAGTAGCTCAATCCGAAAAAATCGAGCTTGCTGGTAAATGGTTTCAGGCAGTGCTCCATAAACCACCAATCCGATATTTTAGCCGGTAGTATACCAAGTAGGTTTTCGGCAGTAAAGTGTACCGTGTTATGGCTAATGCCAATTGGCTGAGTAGGGTATTTACTTTTTATATAATCATACACTATATCGTGTGCTGCACCCATGTTGGCAATAACCTTAAAGGCCGTAAGCAGGTTGCTTTTATGCGGCGGAAAATTACCTACCACCCAGCCGCAACTGGTATACACGTTGGGTTCGTTAAAGGTGTTCCAATAGCTAATATATTGTCCGTAGATATCCACTACCTTTTTGGCAAAGTCTACCCACATAGCAATGTTCCCGCGTTTCTCCCAACCACCTTTGGCAGCAAACCATAGCGGGTTGGTAAAGTGGTGCAACACCATCATTATATTTACACCGCGGGCTTTCAGGTCTTCTATAAATTTTCTGTATTCTTCAACAGTAGCTGCATCAAACTCAGCGTAGGGCGCACGTTGCAGTTTGCTCCACATTAAACTCATACGGTAGTTGGGCGCACAGTGGGCTATAATAGCAGCGTCTTCGGCAAAGCGTTTCTCATGGTCGCTGGTGCGGTCAAACACATAACCATCGCGGCTTTTTTCACCTTGCCAGTCATGTTCAAATGGGGTTTCTATCTGGTAGCTGGCTGTAGAGGTGCCAAAGAAAAACTGGTCGGGGAATGTAAGTTTCATAATGCAACAGGGTATTAACTGTTTATAGCGTTCAATATAAGCTTATTTACTTCAGCAGCTTTGGTAATGTTCATAATATGCGTACCACCTTCTACCAGTAACGCATTACTTATTCTACTATGCGGAAAAAGCTGATCGCTGGTGCCGTGTATGTGCACCATATCGGCGCGGTAGCTGGCAGGCGGGCTCCATTTCACTACGGCATCTACCGCCCACTCTATAAAGCCTGCAGGTATATCGTTCATCATCGCCATTATAAGGGCGGCTGCTTCGGTATCGTTGCGGCCATCCAGGCGTTTGGCGGCAAGCTTATTAAAACGCTTAAACCCATCGCCCGAAATAGTACGGTGTAGTTTAAGGTATTTCATAGCCCGCATAAACACAGGCATTTCGTTGCGGTTTTTTATAGTGGCAATCAACACAACCTTTTGCGGGTTAAGTATGCGCGTCATTTCCACCGATATCATACCGCCCAGCGATGTACCTACCAACGCAAACGGCCGGTTGGTATCTATACCCTCAGCCATTTGCCGGGCATAATCGGCCAGGGTAGAGCCCGGCGCAGGCACAAAATGCTCCAGCACTTTAGCCTGTGGTAACACGCGTAGCTGAGGGATATACATCCGCTTATCGGCCCCCAAACCGGGTATCAGGTAAACATCCATTTTGGTTGAAATTAACACTAATAATACTACAAATTAATACACCGTTCTTCTTATTGGTAAAAAACTAAATTAAGTTTGGCGCATCCACCACCTTAATATACCCATCGTGAAAAACAGCA
Source organism: Bacteroidota bacterium (assembly GCA_046051095.1). Lineage (GTDB taxonomy): Bacteria > Bacteroidota > Bacteroidia > Chitinophagales > LD1 > Bog-950. The sequence continues at coordinate 1,964 of JBJOOW010000418.1, forward strand.
TACTAATTTACGGATGTTATGGCTATACAGGCAAACTTATCAGCCAGTTGGCAGCACAACAGCAATTACCTGTAATACTTGCCGGGCGCGATGCTGAAAAAACAAAAGCATTGGCTACACAGCTCAACCTGCCCTATGTTGCGTTCGATCTAAAGAACGAGGCTGATACAGTGAAGGCATTGGCCAGCGTAAAAGTAGTGCTACACTGTGCGGGGCCCTTTAGGTATACAGCCGAACCTATGGCTAAGGCCTGCCTTAAAACAAAAACACACTACCTGGATATAACTGGCGAGTACGATGTATTTGAAAAGCTGTTTGGTATGGATAAGCAGGCTAAAAACGCAGGCATACTTATTATGCCCGGCACCGGCTTTGATGTAGTACCTACCGATTGCCTGGCACTTTATCTAAAAAACAAAATACCCGGTGTAAACACATTAGAGCTGGCGCTGATGATGAAAGGCGGAAGTTTATCGCACGGCACAGCTATTACCGTAGCCGAAAACCTGGGCGATAATACATTGGTACGCCGCGATGGAGAGTTGGAAGAAATACCAAACGGCAGCCTGATACGCAGTGTATTACTACCTAACAACCGCCGTAAAAAAGGCGTTGCTATATCATGGGGAGATATATCTACTGCCTACCGTACCACAGGCATACCTAATATAACTGTATACAACTGCCTGCCCGATCAGGTAATTAAAAGCATGAAATGGAGTAACTACCTGGGTTTTATATTACGTACCCGGGTAGTTAAAAACTTTCTTATAAAGCGTATTAAAAACCGCCCTGCCGGGCCTAACGATGAAATGCGCGAAAAAGCCACCTCTGCTGTTTGGGGCGAGGTACGCAATGAATTTGGCGCTAACTACCGCGCTATGATAGAGTTGCCCGAAGGCTACACCCTCACGGCCCTTACTGCTTTAAAAATTGCCCAAAACGTACTACAAACCGAGCCACCACACGGCACACGTACCCCAGCCAGTGTATTTGGTGCCGACTTTATTTTACAATTTGATAAAGTGAAGCGGATAGATTTATAATATCTGATAATGTTTCATTTTGATTATATGTCACCCTGAGCGTAGTCGAAGGGCCCAAAAAACAAAAGCCTTCAACTATACTCAACACTACTGCTTAAGTGAAGAGCAACTTAAAATGAAACACAATTCAATCGCCGCATTATTTCAGCTTACCAGCTATAAACAACCGTAGCATATTCATAGCGGCGTTGCTAAATACCCGTATATTTTCCATACGCGATGGAAAAAACTGAAACCTGCGCACTACCACATTATCGGCCGAGGCTACAGCTATCCATACCGTACCTACCGGTTTATCGTCGGTAGCGCCACCAGGGCCGGCTATACCACTCACAGCTATGCCATAGGTGGTACCGGTAACTTTTAAAAGGCCCTGCACCATTTCGCGCACACACTCTTCGCTTACAGCACCATGCTTTTGTAATGTTTCATTTTTTACGCCTAACAGGTTCTCTTTAACCGCATACGAGTACGATATTATACTACCCTCAAAATACTTAGAGCTACCTGCCACCGATGTAAACAGGTGCGATATATAACCACCGGTACAGCTTTCGGCACAGCTTACCGTTTCGTTGCGTGCAGTTAATGTTTTGCCCAGCACCTGCTCCAGTTTATCTTCTCCCTCGGTATAAAATAAATCACCAAGGGTGGCAATCAGCTTTTGTTTCTGTTCTTCAACCTCCTGCTTAATAGCATCGGTATCGCCCCTGCCGGTAAGGCGTAGTTTAAGCAACCCCAAATCGGGCAGGTAAGCCAGTTTAACATGCTCCGGCAGGTTGTTCTCAAAATCGGTTAGCAGGTTAGCCACAACCGACTCGCCCGCTCCGGCAGTCATAACCGTAGCGTGTACTATTTTAGGAAACGAAAATTTTTCTTTCAGCCTTGGCAGCACCTGCGTTTCCATCAGGTGTTTCATCTCGTGCGGCACACCCGGCATCGATACAAACACCACACCATCGCGTTCAAACCACATGCCCTGTGCAGTGCCGCGCATATTAGGTAACATAATACTTGCCTTGGGTATCATGGCCTGAGAGCGATTTAATTCCAGCACCCTTAGCCCACGCTTTTCAAATATTACCTTCATCTTCTCCCACACTTCTTCGTTCAGCTCCAGCTCGGTATCAAAATACTCTACCAATGTTTTCTTGGTAATATCATCTTTGGTTGGCCCAAGCCCACCGGTCATTAATATTATTTGCGAGGTTTCTGCTGCCCTGTCCAGCGCCGATACTATTTGTGCGGCCTCATCACCCACCGATATTACCTCGTGTAGTTTTACGCCTATGGCCGAAAACTGCTGACCTATCCAGGCGCTATTGGTATCTACAATCTGCCCTATCAGTATTTCATCGCCTATGGTTATTACGGTAGCTTTCATACTACAATACTAACCACAGTTAGGCATATATGGTAGTAGCATGCAGTTAATAACCATAATCTGTTTTTGGCTCTATAATTTATATGTTTGGTGTATGGACCTATCGTACATACTTAACCACCTGGGCGAAGAGCGCGAAAACTACTTTGGGGCAGTAGCACCGCCTGTTGTACAAAGCAGCAATTTTTATTACCGCGATGTAGCCAGCCTGCGCCAGGCGTTTTTAAACGAACAACACAGCCGCCTGTACACCCGTGGTAATAACCCAACGGTAGAAATACTGCGCAAAAAAATTGCCGCACTGGCCGGTGCCGATGATGCACTTGTTTTCTCAAGCGGTGTTGCTGCCATCAGCGCGGCCGTGCTTAGCCAGCTAAACGCCGGCGACCATGCCATTTGCGTGCGCAAGCCCTACGGCTGGACTCACCGTTTGTTCAATACCTTTTTGCCACGCTTTGGTGTAACAGCAACCATGGTTGCCGGCACCGATGTAGCTAACTTTGAAAAAGCCATACAACCAAATACAAAGGTTATATTTTTAGAAAGCCCCAACACCTTTACGTTCGACCTGCAGGATATACCAGCCATTGTAAAACTGGCAAAACAACATAACATAGTTACTGTTATAGATAACTCCTACTCTACCTCGCTTGGGCAGCGGTGTATAGAGATGGGTATAGATATAGAAGTACACAGCGCCAGTAAATATTACGGCGGCCACAGCGATGTGGTGGCAGGCTATGTACTATCCAGCCACAAAATTATTAAGCAGATTTTCGAATCGGAGTTTTTAAACCTGGGTGGTATTATATCGCCTAACGATGCATGGCTGCTGATACGCAGCCTGCGCACGCTGCCCCTGCGACTGCAACAAAGCCGAACCAGTACCGAAAAAATAGTAGCCTGGCTGGAACAGCACCCGCAGGTAGAGAAAGTAGTTTATCCGTTTAGCAAATCGTTTGCACAATACGAACTGGCCCAACGGCAAATGAAACACGGCAGCGGTTTGTTTACTATGCTTATTAAAGCCCGCGATGTAGAACAGGTAGAACTGTTTTGCAACAGCCTTAAAAAGTTTTTAATGGCAGTAAGTTGGGGCGGGCACGAATCGCTGCTGATGCCTGCCTGCAGTTTTCCGGTGCAGCAACATTATAAAGATGATGTTTACCCTTTTAATTTAATACGCTTTTACATAGGGCTGGAAGATGCCGAAAGCCTGATGGAAGACCTTAGCCAGGCGTTTGATAAAATAAAATAGTGCCTATGCGTATACTTACCTGTTTACTTTTTTATCTACTTGTTATAACCACTCAGGCACAGCACTACAATACATTGGCCGATGCACTTAAAAATGCACAGGGCACTAAATCGCTTACGCTTAGCGGTAAAGGGCTAACTGCTTTATCTGAAGATATTGGCAAACTGGTTAACCTCGAGCGGCTTGATATATCTACCAATAGCCTTACCACATTACCTAAAGCACTGTTTACACTTAAAAAGCTTACCTACCTTAATATTACCGCCAATAAGCTAACTGTACTACCTGCTACTATCGGCAACTTAAAAAATCTGGAGGAGTTGGAGATTGGTTTCAATAAATTTACCATACTACCTAAAGAGGTAGGCACCCTTACCAAACTACGCCGACTTACCGGTGCCCGCAATAACTTTAAAGACCTGCCCAGCGAGCTTAACCAACTTACCGAATTGAAAATTGCCGACTTTAGCTATAACCTGTTCACAGCCGTACCGCTTGTGCTTACACAGCTAACCGGTCTTGGTACGCTTGACCTTAGTTTTAATAAACTACTGGCCACCTGCCCCGACGATATTAAAAACCTAAAGGCACTAAAACTGCTTAACCTGCGTGGTACTAAAATAAGCGCCAAACAAGCCGACGACCTTACCTGGCTTATACCCGATTGTCAGATTATATTATAAATACCACACAGCTATTTATTAGCCCAAACAATTACCGGGTGGTAAAAACATTATCTATTTTCGATAGATGAATGAAAAGCTACTGCATTTTATATGGCAGTTCAGGTTATTTAATGCTACCAACCTTACCACTACTACCGGCGATGCGGTAGAGGTAATTAAAACCGGTACACTTAACAGCGATGCCGGGCCCGATTTTACAAACGCCAAAATAAGGATAGGCCAAACCCTGTGGGCCGGTAATGTAGAGCTACACATAAACGCCAACGACTGGTACACGCACAAACATCAGCACGATGCCGCCTATAACAATGTAGTATTGCATGTAGTTTACGAAGCCGGCATACGTACTGCTAACAATGCCAAAGGCGAACCTATCCCCACTATTGAGTTAAAGGGCCGTATTAACCCCAACACACTGGCCCGCTACGAAGAACTTAGCAAAAACCGCGCGTGGATACCATGTGCCGGTTACCTGAAAGAAGCAGGAGAGTTTACCCTTAAAAATTTTGAAGAGCGGCTACTGATAGAGCGGCTGGAAAGCAAAGTAGAGTATATTAATGAACTGCTTACTGCATCGGGTAACGATTGGGAGAATGTGATGTTTCAGCTACTGGCGCGTTACTTTGGTGCCAGCATAAATAAAGAACCGTTTTTTCTGCTGGCAAAATCGCTGCCGGTTAAGGTATGGGCCAAATATCAGGATGATATACTACAGTTGGAGGCACTACTGTTTGGCCAGGCCGGCTTTTTAGAGGATAAACACGATGACGAATACCCCAACCAGCTTCGTAAAGAATATCTGTATCTAAAACGTTTGCATGGCTTACAGCCGTTGCAAAAGCACCAGTGGAAGTTATTACGGTTAAGGCCCTCTAACTTTCCTACGCTACGTATTGCACAATTAGCAGCACTACTGGGCAAAAACGCAAAGCTATTCTCGCAGGTATTAAATGCCCGCAACACCAAAACCATACACCAGTTGCTGGATGTAGAGGTAAGCCCTTACTGGCAAAGCCATTACCAGTTCGATAGGCCATCTAAAAAGGTAAACCACCATATAGGTGCCGATATGAAAAACACACTGCTTATTAATGCAGTAGCACCGGTATTATTTGCCTATGGCAAATACAAAGATAACGAAGAACCCTGCGACCGCGCACTGGAGCTATTGCAGCAATGCAACGCCGAAAGCAACAGCATAATAACCGGTTGGGGTAAACTGGGCGTAAAAGCAGCCAGCGCCTACGAAACACAGGCACTATTACAACTTAAAACTACCTACTGCGATAAGTTTCGCTGCCTGGAGTGCGGCGTGGGAATTAAAATACTGAAATAAAAAAGGGCGGTTAACACCACCCTTTTTTATTTATGAAAGCTAACTATTTATTGTTTTACAAACTTGCTGTTAAACTGGCCTTTGCCGGTATTAAAGTTAAGCATGTATATACCTTGCGAAAGGTTAGCAACATTAATAGCCTGCTGGTGTATACCTTTTGCCTGCTGGTCGGCAGCAAAATCAATTACTGCACGGCCGGTAAGGTCAACCACCGATATTTTAACCAGTGTATTTTCGTTTAACTCGTAACGGATGTTTAGTACATCGTTAGCCGGGTTAGGCATCAGGCTAAATGTAGCCAGCGATTGTACTTTACCAATACCAGCGCATACCACAGTAGAAGCAGTCGACGTATCGGCACAACCGTTTTGCGATACGATAACACTAACATATTGTGCTACATCACCACATTCAAATGTATCGCGTTGTGCAACACTACCCTGCAGGTTACCAAGGTCGCCCTGGCTGGTGCTTAAATACCAGGCATAAGTTGCATTGGCTGGGCTGGCTTCAAGTACTGTTTGACCATTGGCAGTACCAAGTTCAGTAACAGCGGCGACAGGTGTAACATTGGCAAACACAGTAGGCTGGTTAGCCGATGAACCCGGGCAGCCGTTTTGTGTAACCGTTACATTATAAGTACCGGTAGCATCTACCGTAATAGTTTGGGTAGTAGCACCGTTGCTCCACAGGTACGATGCAAAGCCTGCGCCGGCATCGAAGGTTACTGTTTGCCCTGTGCATATATTATGTGTACCAGAAGGCGAAATAGTAGTTGAAGGGGCCTGGTTAACGGTAACATCTACCGGTGCCGAAGATGAACCCGTGCAACCATCTAAAGTTACAGTAACCGAATAGCTACCTGCTCCCGATACCGAACTGGTTTGTGTATTGTCGCCATTGCTCCATACATAAGTATCGAAACCAGAGCCTGCATCCAGCGTAAGTGTTTCGCCGCTGCACAATGTTTGGCTACCCGAAGGCGTAATGGTAGGCTGTGGCGTAGATATTACTGTTACGGCCGAACCTACCGAGCCACTACAAGCATTATTATCTGTTACTGTTACAGTAAAGCTACCGGAAGATGTTACATCTATGCTTTGTGTAGTAGCTCCATTGCTCCAGGCATAGGCAGCATGGCCTGCACCTGCATCTAGCGTTACGGTTTCGCCCTGGCATATAGTAGGGTCGGTTGCAGGTGTAAAGTTTACAGTAACCGGGAAAGTACCCACCGTTACGTTAGCCGATACCGTACCGGTGCAGGCACCCTGCGAAACAGTAACCGTATAAGTACCCGAAGCATTGGCCGAAAGTGTTTGGTTGCTACCGCCGCCGCTCCAGGCATACGATGTGTAACCGGCACCGGCATCAAGCGTGGTGCTGCCACCGTTGCAAATATTTAAGCCGTTAGAAGCTGTAATAACCGGAGTAAGCGTGCTACCCGAAACAGTAACTGTTACGGCATTAGATGTACCGGAACAACCTGCCTGTGTAACAGTAACCAGGTAAGTACCACTGCTGGTTACGTTAATAGTTTGTGTAGTTGCGCCTGTGTTCCACGAGTAAGCGCTGTAACCTGCCCCTGCATCAAGTACTACGCTACCACCCTGGCAGAACGATAATGGCCCGTTAGCGGTTACGTTAGGCGTAGGGTTACCCACTGTAACTGTAACCGTGTTAGAGGTGCCTGTACAACCGCTTTGAGTTACCGTGGCAGTATAGGTGCCGGCAGTACTGGCTGTAATGCTCTGTGTGGTTTCGCCGCTGCTCCATGCATACGATGAGTAACCCGCACCGGCATCAAGCGTTACGCTGTTACCCGAACAGAAAGTGGTTGGACCGCTTGGTGTAATGGTAGGTGCCGGGTTATTGTTTACTGTAACCACAGTAGCGCTCGAAGCTGCTGTACAACCATTTTGTGTAACCGTAACAGTGTAGCTACCACCTTGTGTAATATTTACCGATTGGCTGTTGCTGCCGTTGCTCCAGGCGTAAGCCGAGTAGCCGCTACCGGCGTTAAGCGTAACGCTGCCACCTGTACAAAAAGTGGTAGCACCGCTGGCGTTAACCTGCGGACTAAGTTGAGTGCTGTTAATAGTTTTGGTAGCTGTAGCCGACGAGCAGTTGGCATATGCCGTAACCGAATAAGTGCCGGCACCGGCCTGTATGGTAGAGGTGTACTCGCCGTTGCTCCAGGCATAGGCGTAGTAGTTACCACCGCTTACACCCAGTGTAGTTGTAGCTCCGGGGCAAACAGAGCTATTGCCTGTAATGGTTGCAGCAGGCGCTGTGCCTACTGTATGCGATACAAGGCTGGGGGCAAGCGTATCTACCTGCGGGCATGGACCATTGGCATGTTTAACCCGCAAAAAATAACGCAGGTTCATTACCGAATCCAGATTAAGGTTATTGATAGTAATAGGGATTATACCAAGCGATACGGTTGCATCGGCATATACAATAATGTTGTACTGGCCGGGGGCATCGTAGGTGGTGCCGGTAATACGTACACAGCCGGTTGAGTTACCGGCTACCTTATCCTGGCTATCGTTACTGCGCCAGCACAAGCCGCAAGGCGAGTTATCTATGTGCAGTATTTTAATGTTGTTAAGTGTATAACCCTGCGCAGTTGGCGGGGTGTGGAAGTTGATGGTCTGGTCTACCGGCTGGCCTATTACAAAGCAAGGCAGCGCAGTATCGGGCGGAAAGAAACCCATTTGGGTAATACCCGATAACGGAGTACATACGCTGGAGCCCGATGCCCCTGCGCAGTGCTGTGCATTAACCGTAGTAGAAATAACCGATAAACAGGTAAAGAAAATTACCGTGAGTAGTTGTAACCTTCGGAGCATGAGCGTGGTTTTTGTTTAACCGAATATAATAATCTGCCATACCAAAAACCAACGGCATTATTATAAGTTGATTAAAATGTTAACAACCCCGGGCCCATAATTGGGCCAAAGATTAATAAACGGGGATACCCGCCAGTACATCTCGGCTTACCTCGCCGGGTAATACGCGGTACACAGGTATTTTGATACTGTACTTTACACAAAGCTCTTTTATCCGCCCGTCTATTTGCTCGGGGTGGTAGCGCGATGAAAAGTGACCCAGCACCAGCTTTTCTATATGTAGCTTCGAGGCCATCTCTATCACCTCTTCCAGATTGCTATGCAGGTTTCGTTCGCGGTTATTTTTACCCTGCTCTTGGGTATCTAAAAATGTAGC
>JBJOOW010000419.1:0-3381 GCA_046051095.1 Bacteroidota bacterium
TGGAATGATGGAAGGGCGTGTATTAACCGAAGCATTTAACTAATACCCAATAAACATGAGGTTTAGAAAAACAGATTTATTGTTGCCCGTTGTACTTTTACTTGCAGTAATGCTGGTGGTACATTCGTGCAAAAAGCAGGACGACACAGTGCCGCATAACCCGTACGATGATATTGTGCGTGGCGATACTACCCGGTATGGCATACCGCTGGATTCGCTCACTATTACCTACCTGCATACAAAGGTGTTATCTACCCGATGTGCTTTGCCGGGTTGCCACGAGGGGCACTTTGAGCCCGATTTCCGCACCCCGCAATCATCGTTTAGTACATTGATTTATGCGCCTATTATTAAAAATAACCTGGCCGGCGATTTTACTTATCGTGTAATACCATACGATACTACGCACTCTGTTTTTCACGAGCGGGTAACCAACTGCTGTTTTGTTACCAATAACGACCGTATGCCGCAGGATGATATTGGTATACCATTACCCGATTCGAGCCTTAACCTTATTTCATCGTGGATAATGCATGGTGCCCGCGATATGTTTGGTAACGTACCCCGGCTGCCTAACAAAGAGCCGGAGATAGTAGGTAATTACTACCTGGCGTTTGATACTATTTCCATAATTCCGCCATTTGCCACACCAACCAAACGCTACGATACCATACGGTTAGATGGCGTGTATTATAACCCGTTTGTGGTGCCGGTTAACAAAAGCGTATTTTATCTGGCAATATCGGTTAGCGATGATAGTACTGCACAAAGCAATATGCTGGTTAACAAGCTTAAAATTTCTACCAGCGCCGATAACTTTAATTCGGCGTTGCAATACACGGGAACGTTTGTCAATTTTCCGGGTTATGCGTTTTGGTTGTTAACCATACCTACCAATAACCTGCCTGCTAACGACACGCTGTATATGCGCTATTATATAAACGATGGCGACCATGCGGCTAATACCGAGTTTCCGCGAAACGATTTGCCTTATCCTTATAAGTCATTCTGGTCATTTATCAGACAATAAGCAACATATATGAAACTGAATTCGATACTATTTATTTGGGTATTGGCTGTAATGGCATTGTTTACGGGCTGTAAAAAAGAAGAAGCCATATCGAAGGTGCCGGAGATTAAGTTTATATCTATAAGCCCTGGCACTGCGCAGAAGTATGTAGATGAAGTACAGGTAACTATTGAATATACCGATGGCGATGGTGACCTTGGTGAAAATACGGCCGATGTAAAAAATCTGTTTTGTACCGATAGCCGGAACAACGTTACTTATCAGTTTCGTATTAGACAGCTGGCGCCCGATAACGCCAACATTACTATAAAAGGGCAGCTAACGTTTCCGCTGCCGCCGCAGGGTTTTATAGATGATAATAACACAACAGAAACGGCCACCTACAGTATTTACGTAAAAGACCGTGCCGGAAACCAGAGTAATACGGTGCAAACAACGGTACTTACTATTAATAAATAGCGGGGGATTTCTATTTTTAGATATCCAAATCACTCAGCTCAGAATTTGTTATGAACTTAGCCTCGAAAATTGACCATACCCTGCTAAAGGCAGATGCCACCGAAAAAGAAGTAAAGCGGTTGTGTGCCGAAGCAAAAGAGCATGGTTTTGCGGCTGTATGTATACCGCCGTACTTTGTACGCAAGTGCAAATTGTGGCTTAAGGATAGTGAGGTGAAAGTGGCTACTGTAGTTGGGTTTCCGTTAGGGTATAGCCATACCCCGGCCAAAGTTGAGGAGGCCCGCCGTGCTATTGATGAAGGTGCCGATGAGGTAGATATGGTAATAAATATAATTGCCCTTAAAGCCGGCGATTGGAATTACCTGAAGAACGAACTTACCAGTGTGGCCACTATTGTGCAGCTACGGGGTGGTAAGTTGAAGGTGATACTGGAGACAGGGCTGCTAACTAATGATGAGATTGTGAAAGCCTGCGAACTGTGCGCCGAAATGACAGTTGATTATGTGAAGACTTCTACCGGGTTTACACCGGTGGGGGCAACTGTAGAGGCTGTAAAATTATTAAGGGCCAGCCTGCCTAAAGCAATAAAAATTAAAGCAAGTGGCGGAATACGCGATAAAGCATTTGCTTTGCAATTGATAGAAGCCGGTGCCGACCGCCTGGGTTGCTCGGCCAGTGTAAGTATAGTTTCATGAGAAATATGATGGTTAATTTCAGATTTGGTTTAGTGGTGTTTTTGCTTGTTGCGGTAAGCTTAGTAGCGTGCGCGCAGGATAGTACCACTGTACAGGCAAATAAAAATTATACGGTAAAGCAGGATGATGCCATAGCCGGCTTGTTGTACAAATACAAAGAGTATAACCATAAACGCGAGTTTAGCGATGGGTACCGTATACAGATAATGTACACCGATGTGCGCGATGAAGTTTATAAAAGCAAGGCTAACCTGTATAAAGAATTTGCAGACCTGGCATCGTATGTAGAGTACGAGCAACCGTATTACAAATTACGTGTGGGCGATTTTAAAACCCGGCTGGATGCTACCTATTACCTACAGCAGGTTATTACGCTTTACCCCGGTGCATTTATTGTGCGCGATAAGATAAAAATCAAGTAGTAGATATGAAGGATAAAATACAGGCACTCGCGGAGAAGTATTATCCGCGGGTTATTGAGTTGCGCCGCCACCTGCACGCTAGCCCCGAGTTAAGCTGGGAGGAAGTAGAAACCAGCAAGCTGGTAGCTGCTGAACTAAAACGTTGTGGTATAGAGGTGCAAACCGGTATTGCAAAAAACGGCGTGGTAGGTATACTGAAAGGTAATAACCCCGACAGCAAGTGTATTGCCCTGCGTGCCGATATGGATGCCCTGCCTATACTGGAAGAAAATAAGGTGCCTTATTGCAGCACAAGGCCCGGTGTAATGCACGCCTGTGGGCACGATGTACATACCAGCAATCTGTTGGGTGTGGCTATGATACTGGCTGAAATGAGAGAAGAAATACAGGGTACTATCAAGTTTATATTTCAGCCGAGTGAGGAGAAAATACCCAGTGGTGCCGAGGCTATGATAAAAGCCGGTGTGTTGCAAAACCCGGCTCCTGAAAAAATATTTGGCCTGCATGTATCGCCGGAACTGGAAGCTGGTACGTTTGGTTTTTGCAGCGGTAAGTTTATGGCCAGCAGCGATGAAATATACCTGAAAGTAATTGGTAAGGGTGGCCATGCGGCGCGTATAGAAGAATTGAAAAACCCGTTACTGATTACCGCTGAGCTTTTGCTGGAGTTGAAAGTACTTACCGATCCGCAAAGGCCGGTTATACTCTCGTTTGGTAAAATAGAGGGTAAGGGGGCCACCAACATAGTTCCCGATTATGTAGAACTGGAAGGGAC
>JBJOOW010000420.1:0-7541 GCA_046051095.1 Bacteroidota bacterium
GTTTGCTCCGGCGATTTTTTAGATGCTTTGGTTAACGGAAATACCACAATGGTATAGTCGCCCTCGTGCTCCTTTTTGGTAATGTTAATGGTAACACTCTCCAATGGCAAATCGGCGCCAAACTCGGTTTTGCAAATATCTACAGTAAGTTGTTTTAAGGTTTGTTCTAAAGTCATTTTCTAAAGCCCTGTTTTATCAGATTCCCGTTATCAATCCGCCGAAAAAATATCGCCGTTTCTCGCGCCTAAAATATAACTTCGCGCACAATTTTTTCTGAAATGAATAAACGCCAGAAATACCGCGACCTTATTTCGCAAACTTTCGACTTCCCTCAACGCGATTTTAAAGAGGAGAAGGGGAACCTTTTTTGGAATGACCTGCCGCTGACCGATATTATAGCGCAGTATGGTACGCCGCTAAGGCTTACCTATTTACCTAAAATATCGCAGCAGATACAGAAGGCGCGCCGTTTGTTCAACTCGGCTATTGCCAATAACGATTACCGTGGCGATTACCACTACTGTTACTGCACCAAAAGCTCGCACTTTTCGTTTGTGGTAGAAGAGGCACTTAAAAACAAAGTAAATATCGAAACTTCATCGGCCTTCGATTTTGAGATATTGAAGAAGATGGAAGAGAAGAAGAAGGTGAAAAAAGACAGCTATGTAATTTGTAACGGCTTTAAGCCACAACGTTATATCGACCGTATACTGGATGCTTTCAACAGCGGCTACAACATTATACCGGTACTGGATAACCTGGATGAGCTGGAAAAATATGGCAACCCTGCCTCGCCTATGAACATTGGTATCCGTATTGCAGCAGAGGAAGAGCCGAAGTATGAGTTTTATACTTCGCGCCTGGGTGTACGCTATAACGATATAGTGCCATTTTATCAGCAGCGTATACAAAATAATCCTTCGTTTAAACTGAAGATGTTACACTTCTTTATTGATACCGGTATTAAGGATGTAAACTACTACTGGACGGAGTTTCACAAGGCGCTGGATGTATACTGCGATCTTAAGAAAATATGCCCCGAACTTAACACCATTAACCTGGGTGGTGGTATGCCTATTAAGCACTCGCTGGCTGCCGACTTTGATTATGAATACATGATTAACGAGATAGTGAGCCAGATTAAAACCACCTGTAATAACGAGGGCGTAGACGAACCGGATATTTTTACCGAGTTTGGTACTTATACCGTTGGCGAAAGCGGCTGTGTAATATTTGGCGTACTGGGTGTAAAAAACCAGAACGACCGTGAAACATGGTACATGCTGGATGGTTCGCTGATGAATAATCTGCCCGATATATGGGGCCTGTCGCAACGTTTTATAATGTTGCCCATTAATAAATGGGACCAGGAGTATAACCATGTAAACCTGGGCGGCATTACCTGCGATGTGGGCGACTACTACAACAGCGATGCACACATTAACCAGGTATACCTGCCTAAAATTAAATCTACAGATAAACTGTATATAGGTTTCTTTAACACCGGAGCTTATCAGGATACGTTAAGTGGCTATGGTGGTATTAAGCATTGCCTGCTGCCATCGCCGCCGCACATACTTATAGATGAGAAGCGTAAAAACGAATTTACTTACAAGGTATTTGCCGAAGAGCAAACCTCTGAAAGCATGATGAAAATACTGGGCTATTAAGCCCGGTATTTTTTTTGTTACTGCTGTATCAGGCTGCGCAGGTATTGTGCCTGTGCTTTATCGCCAATCATATCATAGGCTGCACTCAGGTAATATATAGCGCTGGGGTTTTCTTTATTAAGTGCCAAACAACTGTTTAATGCATTTATTCCCTTTGTTACGCGCGATGGGTCCTGCTGTGCTGTTTGTAGGTAAGCAAGGCCCAGGTACATAAGGGTAACATCGTTTTTAGGGTATTTGGCACAGTATGGCTCAAGTAAACGGATACCGTTTTCAAAGTCGTTGTTTTTAATGGCGTTAATACCCTGATACTCGCCACGGTCATCTTTACGTATTACACACGATAGTGGAACACCATCGGCATAAACAGTATGTACTGCCTGCTCTGGCGGAAAACAACCATTCAGTAACAGTTCTCTTTCCACAAAACGGTTATACATTATTTCGTAATCGGCATCTTTTTCAGAACGTGCACGGTAGCTGGCATAGCCGGTACCTACGTATGAAGTATCGTGAATGAAGTAGAAGTAGGTAGGTGCAATGGCATTGCTGTAAATGGTGGTTTTGCGGCCATCGGTACGTTTAAGGTTTTCATGCGCTTTCATCCAGTCGGCGCATTGCTTTACACTGTTCATGTAGTAGTCGGTCTCATAGTTGCCATAAGCACCTTTAATACCACCTACAACTTCATTAAAGTACACATACTCGTTAGGGTGGTTGGCAAACATAAAGCGGGCGGGTAAAGCTATAAGTACAAGCAACACTGCAACAGCAGCATACTTCATGTTTTTAGATAGTATGTTGATGATGTAGTTAAACGCTAGCGCTGCCAGCATAATAATGCTGGGGTACACAAAAAAGAAGTGGCGCATTGTATCGTACAGTACCGATTTTTTATAAATAACATAGCCAATTGGGAATACCAGGGTGAAGTACAGAAAGCCCAACAGCAACAGCTTTTTCTCGCGGGCCATTTGCGGTACCAGTATAAATGAAAGCACCAGACCTAAAATGCCAAACAAAGGGGTGGATATAAGCAGCCACTTAGGTATATAATACCAAGGCACCTCGGTAGATGAAATGCTGGTGCCTTCAAACAGTATTCTTATTTGTACCGGAAATTTCTGTGCTACGTTCAATGCTTCTAGCGGGTGGCTGAATGGCGATACCAGGCCATAAGGCCAGAACAGTAAGCTTACAAAGTAACCCAATGCCGAAGCCAGTAGCGCAAACTTAAAGCTGGGCCAGATGTTTTCGCCGAATTTAGAAAAGTTGAATACCTCGCTGCCTAACAGCATCCACATGGCCAGACCGTAGAAAAGGAATAAGTAAGGTATAAGCAATAAACCGCCAATACGTATACCCATAGCCATGCCTATGCTAAGGCCTAAACCTATGGCCGTTTTAAGTGTGGGTTTAGGTAGCTGCTTAAGAAATTTAATAATGAAAACATAAGTTATCATATAGCCCGCCGCCATAGTAATATCCTTGGGGTTGTTCATGCTTTCGCCAAAAAAGCGGGGAGAAAAAGCCATAAGTACAAGCGTTAGCAAGCCCGCCTGCCAACCAGCAATTTCTACTACAACCAGTCCGGCGCAGAACATAGCAAACCAGCCAAACATACTGTTCCAGGCATGGCGAATATCCCACTCGTTAACCGATGGCATGGTGCGCGAAAGCATAGCGGCCGTACCATCGTAAAAGCCGCCGTAAAATACCATTAGCGAGTCGGGTCCGTTGGTGGTAGCAGCAGTGGTATCTTTACCAAAGGTTTTATAGTAATCTACAATGTGGTGGCCATACATGCGGTGAAAGTTCTCATCGCCCGATATGCCATACTGGTG
The DNA here is from genome assembly GCA_046051095.1 of Bacteroidota bacterium. Taxonomy (GTDB): domain Bacteria; phylum Bacteroidota; class Bacteroidia; order Chitinophagales; family LD1; genus Bog-950. The sequence continues at coordinate 3,515 of JBJOOW010000420.1, forward strand.
GCTAACCGATACCATTAGCAGTAACAGGCCTGCTGCAAAACCTAAAAACAGTTTTTTTGCTAGCGATTCGGGTATGAGCTGCGATAAAACAAGTGGTTTCTTTGTTTCTTCTTTTGCCTGTTGTTTTTGTTGCTTGGCCATAAAAAATATAATTAACTATTACAAAGTAAACAGACTTGCCAGGTTTTTAAAATCCGGCAAGTCTTTGGATGTTATTTTTCGGCAGTTATATAAATAGACTGCGATACATTGCGCAGTAACGGTATTTTTTCAACTACATCGCCTACTACTACCGATGGGGTAATTAATAAATCGGGTATGCCGGGCAGCAAAAAGTCCTTGTATTCAATTTTGATATTGCTGTACCCGGCCTTACTTAATTTTTCGGCAGCAAATTTTTTGCTAAAGGCCATCTCATCGGGTTCCAGATGTGCTTTAACCCGCAGCGTTGGGTAGCTGAATATAAGGTACACATACGGGTTATACAGGTTAGGCTCCAGAAAAATGATTTTGCCTTTATCTTTCAATAACTGGCGCATGTTTACAAAGGCCTCATCTAAATGGTGGTATAAGTGGTGCAGTATACCATTGCCAATGATGTAGTCAAACTTCTCGCCTTTAAACTGGTCGGCCTTATTAAAATCTAGTATATCGTAGCGCAGGTTGGTAAGGCGGTTAGTTTCGCGTGCTTCTTCTATAAACGGCACACAAAGGTCGGTGCCCAGTACCTGCATGCCGGTTTTTTTAGCCAGCATAAAGGCGTTTTTGCCGGTACCGCAGCCTATTTCCATTACCGATTTGCCCGGCATTACCTGCATTTGCGAAATCATATAATCGCATCGGCGCTCGGCACGTATGCGGGTAGCTTTGCTATCGCCCCAAACCTGGTTGTATCCTCTATCGTCTTTAATATTTGCCATGTATATATTACCGGTTATGGTGTTTACTTTTTTACAATTACAGTATAGCCTAGTGGGTCTTCGTTGCTGCCAAAATTAAATACCAGCGATATGTGCGCCAGCAACACTACCACACCCATAATGGGCGACAGGGCTATCCAGATGGGCGAAAACAACCAGCGCCATGCCGTACCCGGAAACATATTGCGGAACCACAGTACTATAACCTTGTTGGCTATGTTGGGTATATCGGTGCCTCGGTTTTTAATAGTTGCGCTGCTAAACCCGCTGAACATGGTTTTAAGGCTGCTGGGTGTGTAGCGGAAAAAATCGTAGGGTATGTAATGGTAGCGTGCGCTCCAGGGTATAGTAATAATACCGGTGGCACCGGGTTTCATTACTCGGTGCATTTCGTCAATTAGTTTTTGGTAGTTCTGCACATGTTCCAGCACTTCGGTGCATATCAGCCCATCAAACTTTGCATCTTCAAAAGGTATGTCCTGTCCATTAAAGGGGGTAATGTCAGGGTTGTTGTAATCAAACGCTGTGGCTTCGGCTACATCTATACCAAAATAAGTAGTATGGTTTTTATCCAGCAGAAAACGGTAGGGCGATTGTCCGCAACCTACATCCAACACATTACCTTTATAAGCAGGAATAGTCTTTGCTATATCGCGGTATATGGTTAGTATCTGCAAATCCAGCAGCATACGCCCATAAAACTTTAGTTTACGGGTGAACGAGTCGGGCGGGGTATGATTAACGGGGCGGAAACCTTCAGACATTTATGTTTAATTACTAATTATTTAATTACAAATTACTAAGTGAATACAGGTCATAGTTTCGTTCATTGAGGTTTTTCTAATTTCTTGTTGGTTTTGCGTTTGTTTTTTATTGTAATAATAGAAGCAGAGATGATTCGTAGTAATTCGCTTCCTTCTTGTAACAGAAGCTCTAATTTCTTTTTGGGGAACACTCCGCTTTCAATCAACATTTCCATCCAAAACAACGATTCGTCTAATTCTTCCTCTACTATTTTCAATTTATTCAAAAAATCCTTGTCGGATTTTGCAATTACAGTTGCTCTATAATTTGCTGCGGAAGATGTACCAGACCGCAATAACTGTTTACCTAACACTACTTCAATCCATTCGTTTTTATCGAGCGATTTACAGACTTTTATTATTCTGATAGCATAATCTCTTGTTCTCTTTTTTAAATCGGTCTTTAGCACGGCTGTTAATTAGTAATTTGTAATTCAGCAATTAGTAATTAATAATTAATATTCTTTTTTGAAAATATTACGACGTATAAACTTAGGCCTGCGCTTGGTTTCTTCCAGTATTTTGGCCTGGTACTCGCCAAGTATAGAAATGCCTAACATTTGTAAGCCACCGAAGAATAGTATCAACACTATAATGGTAGTTACCCCGTGCGGGTTGCCCGGCATTACAAAGTATAGGATAATCTGTATGATGATAGCAATAAACGATAACAATGTAAGTGACCATCCCAGATAAGTAAGTAACTCTAATGGCACAAAGCTGAAACTGAATATTGCCTTACGCGCCCATGCTACATTTTTACGCATGTTGTTGGTGGTTACACCAAACATACGCTCTGGCCGTATATAGTCTACACCGGTTTGCTTAAAGCCCACCCAGGCGCGAAGGCCACGCATAAACTGGTCGGTTTCGGGCATTTTTATTAACTCGTTTACCACCTTGCGGTCCATTAAGCTAAAGTCGCCGGCATCTAAAGGTATAGGTACATAACTTACACTGCGGAACAGGCGGTAGAATAACTTATAGAACGATACCAGCGTTTGGTTGCCTTCGCGGGCCACACGGCGACCATATATTACATCAAAGCCTTTCAGGTACTCGGCATAAAACTGTTCAATCAGTTCGGGCGGGTCCTGCAGGTCGCCATCCAGTAGTATTACACCATCGCCGCTACTTATCTCCATACCTGAAAGGAAAGCTGCCTGCGAACCAAAGTTACGTGAGTGTTCTACAGCTGTTACATGGTCATCCTCATTAACCAGTTTCTGCAATACGGCATTGGTATTATCCGGCGAGCAATCGTTAACAAATATTATCTCGTAGTCGACGCCAATCTTCTGAAATGTTTTGCTCAACCGGTCGTACATATAAGGTATAGCCTGTTCATCTTTATAACATGCTATAACTGCCGATAGCTTATGGCGAATTTTATCCTGAGCCAGTTTCTTTTCGTACAGTGGCATGCTGTAGGCTTTCTGCCAGTCGGCTGTTTTTTGCAGGCCTTCTTTTAGTTGTGTTTCGCTTTGCCAGCCCAGTAGTTCTTTAGCCAGTGTGGCATCGCCGTACCATTCCTGCAAATCCCATTTGCGGTTGGGCATATCGCCCCATTCAGGGTTTTGCTGTATACCAAAAATCTCTTTAATGGTAGTGGCAATATCGCGGATGGTGGTTTTTTTATTGCTGGCTATGTTCAGCGACTGGCCTTTTATGTTTTGTATATGCGTTGCCGAAAGCAGCGTAGCATATACCGTATCATCTATGTAAACAAAATCGCGCGAAATATCGGGCTGTACCAGTGGTGGGTAAGTGCCCTTCATGCCGTTTTCAATCAGTTTTGGTATCAGGCGGTCGGGTTCTTCATAGGCTCCGTAAATAGAGTAGTAGCGCAGGTTGGCTACCGGTACTTCTTTAATGGTACCGTAAAACTTTATCATGTGCGCGGCCCCGGCTTTGGTAACTGCGTAATGTGAGTTGGGTTGTAGTGGGGCGTCTTCTTTAGGTGCAGCGGCATTTAAGCCATACTCCGACGAGCTACCCGCGTGTACAAATGCCTTAATGGAAAACTGCGAAGTAACCTCCAGCAAATTTAGCAGGCCAATAAAGTTGGTTTCGTACGTGCGATCTACGTCGGCCTGTTTGCTGTAAGCGCCATAAGCAGCCAGGTCGAAAATGGTTTTAAACCTATGCTGATTAAAAATGGCCGCTATCTGGTCTTTCTTAATAATGTTGCAGTGCAGTATGTTCTGCGGGTTAATGTCATCTAACCTCCAGGGTATAAAGGGTTTGCTGGTAACGGCATAAACATCGGTACGGTATTGCAGTATGGTGCGAACCAGGTTGGCG
>JBJOOW010000421.1:0-10067 GCA_046051095.1 Bacteroidota bacterium
CATGTCAATCAACTCGTTCCATACTTTATAAAAAGAGCTGCCTTTATCAGAGCCTAATATCCAGTGGGCGCAACCATCAAAGGTATAGCCTTTACGGTCCCAACTGGTGCAAAGGCCACCGGGTATGTTGTGCTTCTCAAATATCTGTGTTTGGTAGCCATTCATTTGCAGGTAGCAGCCCAGCGATAAGCCCGATATACCTGCACCAATAATGTTGACTGTTTTTGCCATGGATTACACCGATAAATACAAAACAAGTATATACTATGTATGCAAGCCACCGTTTACGTTAAGCACCTCGCCGGTAATGTACGATGCGCCCTTAGATGCCAAAAAGCCTACTGCCTCGGCTACTTCGTCGGCCTCACCAAAACGCTGTACTGGTATAATGGTGCGAAACTGCGACTCCTGTATACCTTCGGTCATTTCGGTTTTAATAAAACCGGGTGCCACACAGTTAACAGTAATGCCTTTGCGGCCAATCTCCTGTGCCAGTGCTTTAGAAGCTGCAATTACACCACCCTTAGATGCAGAGTAGTTGGTTTGCCCCGGCAACCCTTTTATACCCGATAGTGATACTACGTTTACTATACGTCCGTACCGGTTAAACATCATACCCGGTATTACTAACTTGGTGATGTAGTAAAACGAATCGAGGTTGGTGCGTAGTACATCGTGCCAATCGTTATCAGCCATCATCATCAATAAAAAATCTTTGCGTATGCCGGCGTTGTTTACGAGTACCTCTATGGTTTTATCTTTATTGGCTTCTATCCAGCCACCCAATGCAGTTTGTATATCGTCTTTACTGCTTACATCAAACTTCAATGTTTCGGCAGTGCCACCATTTTCCTGTATCAGTGCAACAGTTTTGTCGGCTTCGGTTTGGTTGCGCTGGTAGTTAACCAGTACAGCATAACCCATACCCGCCAGTTTTAAACTTATTGCCCTGCCTATACCGCGCGACCCACCTGTTACCAGTGCGTAGCGTTGTGCTGATTGATTATCGCTCATGATTAATAGTTAACCGGGTTATATAATCTCCGGATTGTTTGCTTTTAAATATGCCTTAATACTGCGCAGTTTCTGATAGCTGGCTACATCAGTTTCTATTTTGGCCGATACGTTACGTATGCCTTTATAGAACTCCTGAATTTTAGGCGAAAGCTGTTCACTTTTTTGCAGGCAGTCGATAGCTTCTACAATTGCCAGCGTGTGTACCGAAAGTACCTCAAAGGTATTTTCTACCACACGGCCAGCCATTAAGGCCGCATTGCTACCCATGCTTACTATATCCTGGTTATCGTTATTGCTGGGTATGCTGTGTACATAAACAGGGTTAGATAGTGTTTGGTTCTCGGCTACTGTAGATGTAGCTGTGTATTGTATACCCTGTATACCAAAGTTAAGGCCTATAATACCAGTATTTACAAACGGCGGAAGTTTGCCGTTCAGTTTATCGTTAAGCAGGTAGTTAAGCTGCCTGTCGGCCAGCATTGATAGTTTGGTAACGGCAATTTTAAGTTTATCCATCTCCAGCGAAACATAATCGCCGTGGAAATTACCACCGTGGAAAACATCCTGCGCATTATCATCTATCACCGGGTTATCGCTTACCGAGTTTAACTCATCTACAATTACATTTTCGGCGTAAGCAATAGTATCGTACACCGGTCCTAATATCTGCGGCATGCAGCGCAGCGAGTAATACTCCTGTACTTTCTCTTTAAAGTGCGTTTCGGTAGTATCGGTATATAAATGCTCGTGGCGGTTGCGCATTAAGGCACTACCCTTAATAACGGCGCGTAATGCCTCAGCTACTTTGTTTTGCCCGTTGTGCAGTTTAACTGCGTTAAGCGGTGCAGAGATATGATCATCGAAAGCTTCGAATATTTCGTTAATGGTTATAGATAATAACGACGACCAGTTAAGCAGGCGTTTAGCTTCAATTAAGTTCACCAAGCCAATACCGGTCATACACGATGTACCGTTCATTAAGCCCAGGCCTTCGCGCAGGCGTATTGCGAATGGCGTAAGGTTGTTGGCTTCCATAGCCTCGGTAGCGTTGGCTATAGTTCCGTTCCAGTGCACCTCGCCTTCGCCTATAATAGCCAGTGCCATGTGGGCTAACTGCACCAAATCGCCACTGGCCCCTACCCCACCGTGTTCGTATATTACCGGTATCAGGTTATGGTTTATCATCTCCTGTATCAGTATTATCAGGTCGGGGTGTACACCGCTTTTGCATTGCACAAAAGTGTTTAGCCGGTCCAGTAACATAGCCTTGGCGTATATCACATCTATAGGCTTACCCGAACCCGAAGCATGGCTGCGGATAAGGTTATACTGCAGCGTTAAACGTTCGGAGTATGCAATACGGTGTTGCGCCATAGGGCCAAAACCGGTATTGATACCGTATATCACTTTATCTTTCGCAAAATCGCGTAGAAAATTAAAATTATCGCCGGCACGTTTAATGGTATCTGCCGTTACCTCTATCCGCTCGTTGTGGTACAGAACTTTCTCTACATCCTGTAATGTCAACCGTTTTTCACCTACCGCAATCATCCTTTTGTATAATTGTTACAATATTTAATTTGTTATCAGGGGGTTAAAACTACCTTTTTTGCAGTAATATCAAAAAATTAATCATTTTGCAAGTATCCAAATTGCAAGTGTAACCGTACAAAAGTCAAACCCCGGGAATGAAAGGAAACAAGCTATTCAGAAACATACGCGAATACGAAAACATGCACATACTCCTCTGGCTGGTAAAAGATACCTGCTGGGTAGGGGCCGCAGCTTATCCGTGGCTGCGTATACCGGGCATGATAATGATAGTACCTACCCTATTGGTAGCTATATTTATTACCTGGAAATCGCGTAAAGACCAGGCCGATCTGTTTCATAACATAGCGGTATGTATGTGGATTAGTGCCAATGCAACCTGGATGACCGGCGAATTCTTTTACGATGACGGAACACGCCCCATTGCATTAGGATTTTTTATTGCGGGTTTAATAGTAGTTACTATTTACTATGTGGTGCATTTCCCTAAGCGCCATCTGAATGAACAGGCCGAAGGCGAATCAGCGAAGTAACATTTCCTCCAGTTTCTTTAGCATTTCATGCTGCCAGTTACCCATGCGGTTGGTATGTACCGATAGTATTACCTGTGTATTATTATTAAGCAAAGTAACTTCTAACACACCTGTTTGCTTACCGTATTTGTAATGCCAATGGGTGTTGGCAGGCATAGTTTTTAAGCTACCCTTCATGGTAAGTTTTAGCCCTAATTGGGCGCAATTCTCTTCAATTATTCTTTCTGTAAGTGGCTGTTTGGGTTCAATTATTACCTGCAGCATGGCCCACCAAAAATAAAAAAGGGCCGCAGGTAAACCTGCGGCCCTTTTGCTAAAAGCAGATATAATTATTTGCTAACAGTAAACTTGCTGCGTGCAATTACTGCGTTGTTCTCGTCGGCAATTTGTATACCGTAAACACCGTTTGGCAGTGTATCTACATTAATGCTGTTTACGTTTTTGGTTACAACAGTAGATGATACGATGTTACCCAGCATATCGAATACTCGGATAGTAGCTTTACCGTTGTGCTCAAACTGTACATTAAGCTGGCTAGAAGCCGGTACAGGGTAAACCACTACCGGAACCTGAGCAGCCTCGTTAATACCGGTTGAGTTAAGTACCAGCATACGTACACGGGCAATAGCCGAGTTGCTGCCATCGCTTATAGAGTAGAAGAAGCTATCGATACCAACAAAGTTATTAGCCGGAGTATAAGTAATATGAGTAGTACCTACTGCCGTAGCAGTACCGTGCAGCGGGTTGGTAGTTACAGCCAGTGTAAGGCCGGCAGTACCATCGTTGCAATCATCATCATTGGTTTTAACCAGTACATCTACAGCAGTGTTTTTAGTGGTAGTATCGGCATCGTTAACTGCAATTGGAGGGAAATTGTAGTTACCTGGCAGTAAATCATAATCCAGGTCATCTACACGTAGTACGCTACCTGGTACAAGGTCGGTGCTACCGGTAATAATGCTACCAAAGTTAGGCACGCTGGCGGCCAACAGTATTACCAGTGTATCGGGTGTTTCGCAAGATGTATAAGTAAATGGAGCGCTGAAAGCAGTATAGCCACTGGTAGTAACCGAGCTAGAGAACTGGGCAGAAGCAACAACTGTTTCGCCTTTGCGCAAAATAGCCCAAATCATGCAGCTATCCATGTAGTTGTTTACGCTGTCGCGCAGTACCGGAGTGTAGCTGTAGAAACCTTTTACAGCAGCAAGGCGCTGGGTAAATGGCTGGCCTGCACCTGGTATTGCAGCAGGCGATATAGTACCACCGGTAAGGATATTACCTTGTAAATCTAGCGGGAAAGTACCGTTAAGGGCAAGGCCCGGTACAGTTAACTGACGTGCACCAAGTGGTGTACCTACAGTATCAAGTTTGTTGGTAGTAAGCTCAATAGCTTTGCTGCCGGTGTGGGCAACGTTGGTTTCGGTTACAAAAAAGAAATGGCCCAGTGTATCGGCGCCTGTAAGGGCGTTAGTGGTTGTCCACTGGTCGGGGTCACTGTATTGAAATGTCTCTGGTGGAAAGAAACCACCAAATCCATCGAAGTTGGCCGTGTTTTGCGACCAGTTTTCGAAACCGGCATTTAATACCTGCGCGTTCGACCGGTTAAAGCCCAACGCTACTAGCAAAAGAGCGAAAAGTAAAGTCTTTTTCATTGTGCGATAGTGTTTGATTTTTATAATGGATAGCTAAGTTATTTAAATATACGAAATACAAGTTTAAATTTTTGCAAAGTATTAGTACTGAACTGATGGCACCATGCCACGAACACCCATATCAACAATAGTTTCGCCTTTAGATGGCTCCCATTTACCATCGGCATGTTGTTCAATCCACTCGAAACTTTTGTTAGTAGATAACGATACCGTAACTACAACATCTTTGGTTTCGTTACCGCTTATGTGCAGTTTATCGCCACTAAACGCACCGGTAACCAAACAAGAACCTGCCGGTATTGGCGATGTATTCTGTATAGGGTTAACCACAGTAGTTGCTCCGGCAGGCGCCTGGCCTTCTGTATTTAGGGTGGACTGGTAACCGTAAAAATTGGCAGCATACTCAAAACCCCAGTAGCCTTGTAGTTTGTTACCGTTAACTGTAAAGGTATGGTTCTTGGCTTTGTATTCTTTAATATAGGTGTTAAAGCCTATAAAGCTGGCTACAGTGCAAGGCGATTCATTATAAATAGGGTAAGAAACACCCGCAACGGTAACAGAAGTATCTACCAATAACATTACATCGTAGTTTTGGTACGCCAGCGATACACGCAGGTATTGATAATCGCCGGCCTGTACTTTACTTAGCGGAACAGAGAAGAACACTTCACCATCTTTTGCAAAAGTCGATTTCTCGAAATCGATGGCAGTGCTACCCCCTACTGTAGTTTCATCGGCACGGTAAAGCACAGCACCCTGGCCAACCGGCGTTAATTGCCCTTGTGCCAACTCTATATAGTGAGCGCTCATAGCATTAAATGAGGGGTTTTGCCCGGCATGGCCTGCAGGTAGTGGCTGCGGATTGCCCAGGTTACCCAAACGCTCCTGCGTAGGGTCAAATTTAAATTTGAAGATGAGTTTGGCTTCGTCTTTCTTTTTGCAGCCGGCAAATAAAGTTACCAGCGTAACCAGTACCAGTACAGGTAATGTAGATTTCATTTAAGGGTGTTGTTTGCGACAAATATGTACAAAAACTAAAAAACCTCCCGCACAGCGAGAGGCTTTTTAGTTTAACCCTTAAAAACTAAACTATAATTAAGACCGTTAAAGGCTACAAATGGTTGCTTGGGGCAAGCATATTTTGTGTTAATATTGCCGGCAGTTATTTAACAATCTAAATATTCATCCCTTATGGCATTACAAATTGGAACCAAAGCACCTGATTTTAAGCTGTTTAACACAGATAAAAAAGAAGTATCGCTTAGCGACTTTGCGGGCAAAACCCTGATAATACATTTTTTTCCGGCAGCCTTTACCGGCGTGTGTACCGCACAAATGTGCAGCAGCCGCGATGACCTGGCCAGCTATAACGACCTGAACGCAGCTATTGTTGGCGTATCGGTAGACATGCCTTTTACACTGGGCGTGTTTAAAGAGAAGAACGGCATTAACTTCGATTTACTGTCGGACTTTAACAAAACGTTGATACACGATTACGATATGTACCTGGAGAACTTTGCGCTGGGCCTGAAAGGCGTAGCCAAACGCGGTGTAGCTGTAGTAGATAAAAACGGTGTAGTACAATACACCGAAACCACCGAGAACCCGGGCGTACAGGTAAATTTTGATGCGCTAAAAGAGGCAGTTGAAAAACTGAAATAATAAGCTTAAACATACGCTTTGCCATATACCAAAAAACTTAACGGTTGTTATGGGAAGGACCTATCCACCTTCGTCCCGATAAATCGGGACACTTCCGCCTCCCGCATAAGGCGGGATGAAACAAGCGGAAGACAAACAGCCGCTTAAACGTTACCAGGTAGCGATTAAGGCAATGATTATTAAAACAAAAAAGGGTAACGCAAGCGTTACCCTTTTTTGTTTCAATGCACTGCGTTGGCAGCACTATACTTACTAAACTGGTTTAGCTTATCGGTGTTTATCCAATCTACCCCTGCAGCCAGCAGGGTTTTCCAGGCATTTGGTTTATCGGGTATGTGGTAAAAGCGGATGTGCTTACCCATAGCATGCGCCTGTGCTACCAGTTGGTCTAACTTTTGCTTTTGCGCAGCGGGCATTTCGCCTTTACCGTTCCAGGTAAAATAGGCGCCCCAGCCACTGCTGTAGCGGGTAACTACTTTTGCTGTTAGGGTATCGCCCATAGTACGCAGGTCGGCATCTATGGTAGCCAATGCACTATCTTCTTTTAATAACGAGGCAATTGGGCTACTGCCCGATATAAGAATATTAACGGCCTTTTGATTAATAACCGAATCGTGGTGGTACACCGTAAGTATATCGCTGTAAGTGGCAAGTATTTCTTTTAGCTTGTTGTAGGTTTCAACTCCACCGGTTTTAAAGTCTATCATAAAAATAACCGGTGTACTATAACCACTGTAAACACGGCCTCCATTGTTGGTTATAATCCGGCGTATCGGGTCCAGGTATAACTGCTGTATATTCTTCTTTTTATTAAGCCCGAAAGGTACGTGCGCTACTTTTAATTCGCCGTTATGTAAAAACACATCAATCTCTATACTGGTAAAGCCGTTTTCCAGTGCTTCGGCAAGCGGACGAAGGTGTTGGTAATCGTTATGCGCATGGCCTTTGGTTAGCGGTGTTTGTGCTGTAAGGGTACCGGTTGCTGCGCTGATGAATATCAGCCAGAAAATAAGCAGAGGTTTATTCACATTGCAAATGTAACAGAGCAGAAATAATAGAAACCAGTTTTTATATTCACATAACTAAAACGCACCATCAATGAACGGAGGAGAAATTATTGCACGGGTACTGCAAAAGCATGGCGTAAAATATTTGTTTACGTTATGCGGCGGGCACGTATCACCCATATTTGTATCGGCACAAAACCTGGGCATAAGGCTGATAGATACCCGGCATGAGGTTAACACCGTGTTTGCTGCCGATGCGGTATCGCGCCTTACCGGTGTACCCGGTGTAGCTGTTGTTACTGCCGGCCCCGGCTTAACCAATACTATTACCGCCGTTAAAAATGCATACCTGGCACAATCGCCACTAATACTATTAGGTGGTGCTGCTGCCACCATACTTAAAGGCCGCGGTTCGTTGCAGGATATTGACCAGATGACAATGATGCGCCCCAATGTAAAATGGGCTGCCACCATTACCCGTGTAAAAGATATTGTGCCCACGCTGGAGAAAGCCTTTGCCATTGCGCAGGAAGGAGTACCGGGCCCTGTGTTTGTAGAGTGCCCTATAGATACGTTGTACGGCGAAGAACTGGTGCGTAGCTGGTACGGTGCCAAAAGCAAAGAAACCCCACCTAAAAATTTGCAAGAACGTATTGTACAGTGGTACATAAACAACCATGCTAAAAACCTGTTTGCCGGTAAGGATACAGTAACATTTGATGCGCCGATAAAACCGGTTAAATACCCAACCCATTCATCGGGGCAGGTAGATAAAGCCATCAGCAAACTTAAAGCAGCTAAAAAGCCATTAATGCTGGTAGGCAGCGGGGCCATGATGAACCCACAAAAAGCCCATGCGTTAGCCGCAGCAGTAAACAAGCTTGGCATACCGGTATACCTTAGCGGTATGGGCCGTGGTTTGTTGGGCAAAGAGAATAACCTGCAAATGCGCCACCACCGTAAAGAGGCTATTAAAGAGGCGGACCTGATAATACTGGCTGGTGTGCCGAACGATTTCAGGCTGGATTATGGTAACCATATTGGTGGCCGCACTTTCATATCTGTTAACCGCAGCCGCGAGGACCTGATGAAGAACAAGACCCCTACCCTGCCTATACTGGCCGACCCGGGAGATTTTCTGATTGCATTAGCCGAGAAACATCAGGGTAAATACGATAGCTGGATAGAAACACTACGTGGCCGCGATGCAAAACGCGAAGTAAGTATTGATGAGCAGGCCACTGCCGCTGTAAACAAGGGTATGAACCCCATTAAATTATTCCGCGAACTGGAACCAGAGCTGGATGAGAATACTATACTAATTGCCGATGGCGGCGACTTTGTGGCTACAGGTGCTTACACCCTGCGCCCGCGCCAGCCCCTTAGCTGGTTAGACCCTGGTGTATTTGGTACACTGGGCGTAGGTGCCGGTTTTGCCTTAGGCGCTAAACTGGTGTTTCCGGAAAAAGACGTGTACATTATTTATGGCGATGGCAGCGCCGGCTATAGCTTGATGGAGTACGATACGTTTGTACGCCATAACCTGCCGGTAATATCGGTTATAGGTAACGATGCCTGCTGGAGCCAGATAGCGCGCGACCAGGTAGAGTTTTTAAAGAGCGATGCCGCTATGAACCTTGCCTACAGCGATTACCAGAACATTGGTAAAGCATTTGGCGCCGAAGGTGTAAAGGTAGATAACCTGGATGCGTTTAAAGCTGCCGTGGTAGAAGCAAAAACACTTACACGCAAAGGCATACCATACATTATTAACGCCATAATAGGTAAAACCGATTTCCGTAAAGGTTCTATATCTGTGTAGTCCGCAGTCAGCAATTGGCAGTCGGCAACAAATACCAATAACTGAAGAATAGAAAAGCAAAAACAAAAAAACCATGAGTTTAGGAATACCGGATAAAGCACATACTGCCCTGTTGGTAATAGATGTACAACAACGCCTGATGCCTGTAATACACGAACAGGATAAAGTAATAGCCAACGTAAACAAGCTATTGCGCGGTGCCGAAATACTGGGGCTTGAAACCATAGTTACCGAGCAGTACCCCAAAGGACTGGGCAACATCTGCCCCGAGGTTGAGCTGGGCGAAAACGTAACCCTGTTAGAAAAGGTGTGCTTTAGCTGTATGCTTAGCGAACCGGTAGCTGACCAGTTAAAGTTGACTAACACCAAATCGCTAATTATATGCGGGGCCGAGTCGCACATATGCGTACTTAAAACAGCGCTTGATGCTGTAAAGGCAGGCTACGAAGTACATGTGGTGGCCGATGCAGTATCGTCGCGCACACCCGAAAACAAACAACTGGCACTGGAGCGCATGCGCCAATCGGGGGTGTTTATTACCTCGGTAGAAATGATACTTTTTATGTTGCTGGACCAGGCCGGAACCGATGAATTTAAGGCTATCAGCAAATTGATAAAGTAGCAACAACTTAAATAAATACTTTATTAAAGTATTTATAAGCTTATAGTTATCAACGCTTTACATACAATTATTTTCAACAAAATATAGTTGCGAAATTTCATCTTTGCAATTAGCTGATATACAGCACTATACAACCACTTACAAGAGGGGGTTAACATGAAAAAATTGCAATCAACTAAAAATCAATTAGTTGAATAGAGG
>JBJOOW010000422.1:0-2524 GCA_046051095.1 Bacteroidota bacterium
CATAACTATAACATTAACTAAATTTTTATTTGTTTCTACTTCGCCGCTTCGCCTTTCTGTTTCTGCAAATCTCTCTCGTTAAGCATTAAATGCCGGCGGGTTTTACCCGAACGGCCTATTATTTCTATACTCATATTACGGTTACCAGCCGGACCGCTAAACGATATGCGGCCAAAGTTACGGTGGCCGTAATCGAAGCCAGGTACTCTGTTACCGTTTTTATAAGCCCCTAATAAACGGCGTGGCAGCGGCGGAAACGTAAGCGGCGAACTGGTAAAATCGTACATCGGGTAACCCTTCCACATGCGTTTACTTAGCTCGCTGTAGTGCTTATCGCCGGTTAAAAACACTACGCCTTTAATGTTATTATCGGCAATAAAATCCAACAACTCGTTACGCTCGCGCGGATAATCGGCATACGACTCGCCAAAATTATTATCGTTAATAACCTGTGTACCTATGGCAATAAACTTAAAGGTAGCATCGCTCATCAACAGTTTATTCTTTAACCACACTAATTGTGTTTCGCCAAAAAACGGTGCCGTAGTATCGCCCTCTACACCGCGGTGAAACCGGCAATCCATCATAAAAAATTCAGCATCGTAGTAGCGAAAATTAAAGTAGTTGCCTTTAAACTGCTCGCCACTTGGGTACGTGTTAGGCCACATACCTTTAAACACTATCAGCGATGAATCGCGCAGCCTGAAATTACTGCAACAGTTATCGGGTCCAAAGTCGTGGTCGTCCCATATAGCATAGTTAGGTTGCGAGGCTAAAAAATCGCGGTACTTTTTAAACGATTTGCGCACCCGCAGATTAAGGTTAAACATACCATTGTAGCTGCTGAAATCTTTTTTAAGGTAGTACACATCATCGCCCAGCCACACCATAAAGTTGCTCTTCTTTTTCTTCATGCGGTAAAAAATCCAATCGGCTGCCCCCGGAAAACATATACGCCCAATACCCGGCATTTGCAGTGCACACGAGCCCAGTATAAAATTGAAGTCCTTAACTGCTGTATCGGCCTGCGTGCGGAACGAGTACTTTGCCTGCGTTCCCCATCCATCTATCGATACAAGTATGTTATAAACTCTGTCAGGTTTTAGGCCGGTAAAATCCATAGTTAGTGCTACATCGCCTTTCTTATTGGTAATGTAGTTCATATTGGTAGGGTAATACACACGCTTATCGGCGGTATCGCCAAGTATAAGCGCATTTTGCCCCTTGCCACGGTAGGCAATCCATATACGTGCCGAGTTTTGGGTTACAGAGCCTACTACCGGGCCGGCCAGTAGCTTGGGTTTTAAAGGCAACTGCGCATAGGTAGCAACCTGGCACAGCAGTAATAATAACAACGCACAGTATTTTTTCACGGCAGCTAATGTATGAAAGTTGAGGCAACCACCATGTGCCCATTAGGTGAAATAAGTGCTAAACCTTACTGCTCTATTTATACGCTTACAACCACTTACTTGCTACCAAATACGTAATAGCCGATACCGAACCGGTAAGCACAATGCCCCAAATAATATCTACTACTACCACTACTAAAGGCCATTGTTGTATGGTAGCCATATTGGTAAGGTCGTAGGTAGCATAGCACATTAAGCCAAACAAGGCGCCATTAATAAGCGCTTTTTGCACGCTGGCAGCCTCAAGCGCAGGGTTAACAGCAAAGTACAAAATGCCACCTATGTACAGCAGGTAAAATACTATGGCAGCAGGCCAGCGTACATCGCCGGTAAATATAAAGCCCAGTTTATCGCGGTAAAAGTTACGGGCTATCAGGCCCAGCCACAACATATCAATAGCAAAAAATGCTACGGTAGCTATCAGGTAAATCCAAACAGGTTTCATGCGGTTGGTGTTTGTTATAAAAGTACGCTATTACTTAAACAAACCCTATAGCTCATAGTTCGATATGTACAAAAACAAAACGGCCCCTGCATAGCAGGGGCCGTTTTATATAATTAAGCTTACAGCTTATTTTTTCTTTTTACCGTAGGTAAAGCCGGGACCGGTTTTTACCTGCTTAACTACTTCGCCATAGTTTTCTACTTCTGGTGCATCGTCAGCTTTGTCCGGTATCAGCTTAAACTCAACGCGGCGGTTGCGTGCGCGGCCTTCCGGATCATCCTCACCGTTTGGCAGCTCGTTAGGCACAGCTGGTTGTTTCTCGCCAAATGTTTTAACTACTATACGGCTCTCAGCAATACCTTTCTTTTTAACCATAAAGGTTTTAACCTCGTTGGCACGGCGCAAAGATAGTGCTTCGTTGTATTCGTCTGTACCTTTGCTATCGGTATGGCCTTGTATCTCAACCGAGTAACCAGGGTGGGCGTTCAGTACAGTAACTACAGAGTCTATCTGGCCTTTGTAGAAATCAATTACGTTCGATTTATCGAAGGCAAAGTAAACGTTTGGTATACGGATGTGGATACGGATAATCGGATCCAGGTAGAATATTTTCTCGATAGTATCGCGCTCTTCTTCTTCATCAATAGTCAGGTTATCGATAGATGGC
>JBJOOW010000423.1:0-2594 GCA_046051095.1 Bacteroidota bacterium
AACTAAGGGCAGGTATTCCTCGCGCCCAGCATCGAATAATCGTGCAACATAGCGTCCGCTCAAATTACTGCCCTTAGATTTCTGATTACTTTGCAAAGATATGAGCGTCCGCTCGTGCCAACTGTCTGAATCAGGATTTACAGGATTAAGGGATTGGCAGGATGAGTACATGGTGCTGAGCAACCCTCTAACTCCCTAAAGGGAAGACCGCCACGCAGTAACAGCCACTACATTGGTTCGTCATTGCGAGAAGTGAGGCTTTGCGAGCGACGAAGCAATCTTAGTATTGGCTAACTTGAAAATAGATTGCTTCGTCGCAGAGCCTCCTCGCAATGACGCCCGGGACCTATGGCTGGCAATGACGCGCCTGCTTCTTCACAGTTGCCCACACTTAGGTTCCATCGGGGTCTCTGAAGTAAAGCACGAGCCAGGCAGTACCCCGATGTTTAGCTACTATTTACCCGCAGCCCGGTCCCGCCACGTTTATTTTTTTTAGCGGAGACCCGGTTGGAACATAGAACCCATCCACCCTCGTCTTGTATTGCTGCGGCAATACAATCCACTCCCGCCGGCGGGAGACAAAATTCCGCCTCATCCCTAACAGGTTTCGTTTACTATTACAAACATATTGTTACAAATGCAGGGAAGCCGTAAGGGGTAAGGCTGGTTGTATGAATCAGGATTTACAGGTAAAAGTATGGGCACAAAACAGCATCCAAAAACACATTACAATTAATTAATATACATATAAGGGGTTAACATAAACAGGGGTAGGGGTATTAACATTGAGAATTACAATTAATTGATAGCCAATCAATTAACCAGCAAGGGTATTAACATGATAAATAAAACTGCAATTTTCTGCAGTGCAGGCGGCTATAACTATCTGGCCGATTTTTTCAGCATCTCTATAGCTTCTTCTATAGTGGCGGGTTCTTTTTTGCCTTTGTATTTGGGGTTCTTGCTCCATTCGTAAACACGTACACCATCTATGTACTTGGTAACAAAAGCGTCTTTAATACCCATCTTGCGCACGTCGGCAACAAAGGCTTTGGCCACCTCTTCATCGGGGAAATACGAAATGATGTAACGGTTCATACCATCCACTTCTTCGTAGCCTATAAAGCGCGGCTGGTCGAAATACTTGTTGATGTTAAAGTCTTTATACAAGCCAATTTGTACTTTGTAAACGGTGCCTTTTTGCGGTGCATTATTAATGCGGGTTTGCACACGGGCTACTACTTCCGAGTCGGCATCTTCTACATTGTCGCCACGCATAATGGCAATCTCCTGTCCGGCTTTTTTAAGGTCGTTTTCCAGTGCGGCAATTTTGTTTTCCTGCTCGGCCTGCTTGGTGCTGGCATAGGCTACATCATCTTTCAGGCGCTTAATTTCGGCATCGTTACTATCAAGCGTAGCATGTATATTTTCCATTTTAGCCTTGTAGCCGGCCAGGTCTTTTTCGTAAGCTTTAAGCTCGTCTTTCAGGCGCTTCTTTTCGGCTTTAGATAAATCCTGTGCAATAGCTACGTTCACAAGCGTAGCAGCCATAACAAACAACGCGAAGATTTTTTTCATACAATCGGATTGTGGTTCGTTAACAAATGTATCTTAAAGTATGGTTACGCGGCATAGCGCTATCCACAACTTGTTGATAGCTGCACATATTAACCGGGCTCCATATAATGGCGAAGGTATTAGTGCAGTTGTATGAACCAAGATGCCATTTATCATGTTGGGTAACACCGCTATTTTTGTATCTATGCATCATGCACCAGATAGAGAACGAATTTTTGAAAGTACGTGTGCGCGAGTACGGCGCCGAGTTAACTTCTGTATTTAATAAAAAAACAAATACCGAGCAGCTGTGGCAGGCCGATGAAGCCTACTGGCCCTGGCATGCGCCGGTGCTGTTTCCTACAGTGGGCCGTAGCATAAACGATGAGATAGTGGTAGATGGTGTAGCCTACCCAATGGAGAAACACGGCTTTGCCCGCAAAAGCAATTTTAAGTTGCTGGAGCGCAGCGAAACAAAAATGGTTTTTCAGCTTACACACAGCGCCGATACCCTTAAGCTATACCCCTATAAATTTGAATTTTTAATAGGCTACCGGCTTAAAGAAAACGAACTGGTAGTTAGCTACGAGGTTTGTAATACCGACGATAAGCCTATCTATTTTCAGCTGGGTGGCCACCCGGCATTTGCCGTTCCGTTTACGGCCGGCGAAAGCTACAGCGACTACTACCTGCAATTTGAGCAAACCGAAAACAGCGCCCGCCATTATATAGATGGTGATGGCTTTTTTGATGGCCGCACCGAAACTGTTTTAGATAACAGCAGCCATATTAACCTGCACCCCCAGCTTTTTAAAGATGATGCCCTTATTTTTAAAGACCTGAAAAGCCGGGTGGTTAGCATACGCAGCCGGCAACACGCCAGTACGCTTACGGTAGATTTTAATGGGTTTAATTACCTGGGCCTGTGGGCAAAGGTAGATGCCCCCTACGTTTGTATAGAGCCGTGGTTAGGCTGCGCCGGTACCGCAGGCAAACAGGTAGAGTTTGCACAGCGCGAAGGCATTATCAGCCTTGAA
>JBJOOW010000424.1:0-3466 GCA_046051095.1 Bacteroidota bacterium
CCTTTTTCTGGGTTGGCCTGCTTATCATATTTGGTTTAATAGCATTTAAAAATATGCCTATCGAGGCATTTCCCGATGTTACCAACACGCAAATAATAATAGTTACCGAGTGGAACGGGCGCAGTGCCGAAGAGATAGAAAGATTTGTAACCACACCGATAGAAATATCGATGAATACTGTGCAGAAAAAAACAAGCGTACGTAGTGTAACTATGTTCGGCTTATCGGTTATTAAAATAATATTTGAAGATGGGGTAGATGATTTTTTTGCCCGGCAACAGGTAAACAATCTGCTGCGCAACGTATCGCTGCCCGATGGGGTAGAGCCCGATGTGCAGCCACCTTATGGCCCCACCGGCGAAATATTCCGCTATTACCTTAAAAGCAGTACGCGCGATACACGCGACCTGCTAACACTGCAAAACTGGGTCATCGACCGTCAGATACGGTCTGTACCCGGCGTAGCCGATTTGGTAGCGTTTGGCGGTCAGCAAAAAGTGTATGAAATAAGTATAGACCCTGGCCTGCTTTCTAAATACGATATAACACCGCTGGAGGTATACGATGCAGTAAACAAAAGCAACCTTAACGTTGGTGGCGATGTAATTGAAAAGAATGGACAGGCCTACGTAGTGCGCGGTGTAGGCCTGCTTACATCCAGCACCGATATAGAAAATATAATAGTAAAACAACTTGGCAGTAACCCCATACTGGTAAAAAATCTGGGTAAGGTAAACAGCACCTCGTTACCACGGGTAGGCCAGGTAGGGTTAGATGATAGCGATGATGTGGTAGAAGGTATTGTGGTAATGCGCAAAGGTGAAAACCCCGAGGAGGTATTAACCAGCGTAAAAGCAAAAATTGCCGAGCTGAACGACAACATCCTTCCACACGATGTAAAGATGGTAACCATCTACGACCGCGATAACCTGATGCACTTTACTACTAAAACGGTAATGCACAACGTTATAGAAGGTATCATTCTGGTTACGGTTATTGTGTTTTTGTTTATGGCCGATTGGCGTACTACGCTTATCGTTTCTATTATTATTCCGTTGGCATTGTTGTTTGCTTTTTTCTGCCTGCAGTTAAAGGGTATGAGCGCCAACCTGCTTTCGTTGGGTGCGGTAGATTTTGGTATAATTATAGATGGCGCAGTGGTAATGGTAGAAGGGCTTTTTGTTGCGCTTGACCATGTAGCACACAAGCGTGGCCAACAGGCCTACAACAAGCTGGCCATAGGTGGTGTAATAAAGAAAACCGGCACCGAAATGGGCAAGGCTATCTTCTTCTCAAAGCTAATTATCATCACGGCGCTGTTGCCTATTTTCTCTTTTCAAAAGGTAGAGGGCAAAATGTTTTCGCCGCTGGCATATACGCTTGGTTTTGCTTTGTTGGGGGCATTAATATTTACACTTACACTGGTACCGGTACTTAGCCATTTGTTGCTAAATAAAAATGTAAAAGAAAAAAACAACCCGTTTGTAAACTTCTGGAACAGGTTAGTTGAGAAAGGGTTCAATTTTACATTTGCCCACAAGGCGCTTACACTGGGCGTATCTGCTGCGGCTATTGTACTAACGCTGGTTTCGGCTAAATTTTTGGGTACAGAGTTTTTACCGCAGTTAAATGAAGGGGCCTTATGGGTAACCGCAGAGATGCCCATGAGCTATAGCCTGCCCGAAACGGTGAAGATGACTACTACACTGCGCCAAAAAATAAAACAGTTTCCGGAGGTGAACGCCGTGCTTAGCCAGGCGGGCCGCAGTAACGATGGTACCGACCCTTGTGGTTTTTATTTTGTGCAACTACAAGTAGACCTTAAGCCTAAAGAGGAGTGGAAGCGTAAAATAAGCATGGACGACCTGGTACGCGAAATGGACGACAGCCTGAAACAGTACCAGGGTATAGGTTACAACTACTCGCAACCTATTATTGATAACGTAGCCGAAAGTGTGGCGGGTATTAAAGCAGCTAACGCAGTAAAAATATATGGCGATGACCTTAGTAAGCTGGATATTATAGCCGATGATGTGATAAAGCAGATTGAGCATATAGATGGCGTAAAAGATGTGGGCATTATACGCAACCTGGGCCAGCCCGAAATAAGCGTGGTGCTTAACCGCGAAAAAATGGCTGCCTATGGGGTAAACCTGGCCGATGCGCAGGCTGTACTCGAAATGGCTTTTGGTGGCAAAACAGCCACACAAAAATACGAAGGCGAGAAGAAATTTGATGTGCGGGTTCGTTACCTGAAAGAATACCGGATGACCGAGGCCGATATGGCTAACCTGAAAGTGCCAACTATTACCGGCGCTAAAATTGTATTGAAAGAAATTGCCGACATTAAAAAAATAACCGGCCCTGCTTTTATATACCGCGATAATACCAAACGGTTTATAGGTGTAAAGTTTTCGGTGCGCGATAGAGACCTGGGCAGCACTATAGCCGAAGCACAGGCCAGTGTAGCTAAAAACATAAAACTGCCTACCGGTTACAGCATAGGCTGGACCGGCGAATTTGAAAACCAGGTACGCGCTACCAGCCGGTTGGCACAGGTGGTACCTATTAGCCTGATAGGAATTTTTGTGCTGTTGTTTATTATGCTGGGTAGTATTAAAGAATCGTTGATTGTACTGGCTAATGTGCCTTTTGCTATAATGGGCGGTATAATAGCATTACACGTAACGGGTATTAACTTTGGTATATCGGCCGGTGTGGGTTTTATAGCATTGTTTGGTATCTGTATTCAAAATGGTGTAATACTTATCAGCGAGTTTCATGCAAACATGAAAAACAAGTTGCAGTTAGCCGATGCCGTTAGGCAAGCCGTTAAGGTACGTACCCGCCCGGTGGTTATGACAGCACTGATGGCAAGCATAGGGCTAATGCCGGCAGCTTTAAGTACCGGTATCGGGTCCGAATCGCAAAAGCCACTGGCAGTAGTAATTATAGGCGGTTTAATTACGGCTACTATTCTTACGTTGTTGGTTTTTCCTATTATATACATGGTGGCTAACCAAAATAAGCACACCGGTACTGATAAATAGTATAATGTAAACCTATGGGTATAAAGCAAATGCCCTTTAGCCTTGCTGGTGGTAGTAATAGTTGTATGTAAGGCAATATGGGTTGTCCGTTACCCCGGTATTCCTAAATTTACCTACAATTGTTTGGTAGATAATGTTTGAATGGAACAACGGATGAGTTGGCATTTGCTTTACATTTTATTGCTGGCGTGTGTGCTTAATGTAAATGCGCAGCAACATATTATACAAACCCGGCACTATGGTGTACAGGATGGTTTGGTGCACCGCTCGGTGCATTGTATACTACAAGATAAGCAGGGCTTTATTTGGGTAGGAGGAAATGAGGCTGGCATTAGCCGCTTTGATGGTTATAGCTTTGTGCATTACAATAAAGCCGATAACGGACTGGCCGACGATAATGTATCGGAGATTATGGA
>JBJOOW010000425.1:0-5416 GCA_046051095.1 Bacteroidota bacterium
ACCTGCTGATTACAAATCAGCTGCTCTACCAACTGAGCTACGCGGGCTTATTAAAACTTCTTTTTTTGGCACCAATATGCAATGAACACACTTACACCCCGAAAAATCGGAGCGCAAATCTAAACAGTTAATTGAATTTTCAAAAAATGGCACTAAAAATTGAGAGGTATTTTTTTGAGCAACAGGCATATAAAGCAAAAACGGGAGCGTTTGCTCCCGTTTTTGTTTAGTTTATTAATACTCTTTTACTTTCTGTTTTTGCTTTTTAAGCTGACCGGCCAGCGTTTGCATGGCTAAATCGGTGCTTTCTTCGAAGGTTTTTGCAGTTTTTGCTACAAAAAGGGTTTTACCCGGGACGTGAACTTTAATTTCTACTATTTTATCTTTTATGTTTTGTTTCGTTTCCATTTTTAAAAAAACTTCCGCTTCTACTATTCGGTCGAAAAACGTTTCGAGCTTGCTAAGTTTTTTATTAATGAATTCAACAAGCTGTGTTGATGCATCAAAATGCACCGGATGGATTACCACATTCATAAAGAACTATTTTAAAAGGTTAAACAATCTAATTCCTTGTTTAAAGTAACGAAATAGTTACCGGAATCTTGCATAAGGTTTACGATTATTTTCATAAAATGTTAAGTGTAAAATACAAGGTATTCCCTAAGTTATTGTAATACAAAACAATGCAGGCATGGCATTGTTAAATTACCAATGAAATGATGTTGTTAAACAGACCAATAAAAGCACCGGAAATTGGCTAAAAAGGCATTAGTACTTGCCAAAGGTAATGGCAATGCGCGAGTCGGTTAGCTCTTCCAGCTTGCTGATAAATTCCTCGCTCAGGTTATCGCCCCAGTTCCAGAAGGTAAAACCAAGTTCGCTGAACACAAATGGAGGCTCGAAAATATAGGTAGTAACTGTACCCTGATAATTGCAGTGCGGGCAGGTAAATTCAACATGGGGCTTGCGGCCCAGCCAGGCCTGAAAGGCCGGTTCCCAACCAGAATCGATTACCGATTGGTTGCAGGCGGGACATTGCAAATCTTCTAACCCGCCCGAATCGAAGGCGCTGCGTTGTACTACTATTTCTACTCCGTTAACGGCTAAATCTATAAAGGCATCGTCGGGCGTAGCAAGTGCCATTGTATAGTTTTCGGCGGGTGCGTGCCCACCTTCTTTAGTAAGTGTACAATTGGTAACCTCTGGCTTTACAATTTTATTGCTTACCAGGTAATGCAACACCTTATCGGCAACTGCTTTGGCATCTTCCGGTTCCACATCCATAGGAACCACATTGGTGTAGTAATCGCCCATAATTGGTTTGTATTAGTATGCCAGCAATTCCTCTATGGCGGCCTGTACCTTTTCGGCGTTGGGTAGCATGGCGCGTTCAAGGTTTTCGTTTAGCGGAATGGCCGGTGTATTTACCGAGCCGATTATTTTAACCGGTGCATCCAGATTTTGAAAACAGTTAGATGATATACGCCCCGCCAGCGCCTCGGCAAACGAGTGGGTAACGGTTTCTTCGGTAAGCACTAATACTTTGCCGTGTTTTTTTACCGATGCATATATGGCTTCTTCATCCAGCGGGTTAAGGGTGCGCAAATCCACTACCTCTACCTGCCCTTCGAAATGTTTGGCGGCATTGATAGCCCAATGTACTCCCATACCATAAGTAATTACCGTTAGCGATTCGCCATTCTCAATAGCTTCATCGCTTGCCTGTAACGCTATGCGGGCTTTGCCCAGCGGCACCATATAGTCGGCATCGGGTTCGGTGGTTTTAGCCAGCTCGGTGCCTTTTACCTTGCTCCAGTAAAGGCCTTTGTGTTCGAACATTACAACTGGGTTAGGGTCGTAGAAGGCCGCCTTTAGCAGGCCTTTCATATCGGCTGCATTGCTGGGGTAGCATATTTTTATGCCCTTCATTTGCAGTACAAAGCTTTCTACACTGCTGCTGTGGTACGGGCCACCACTGCCATAAGCACCAATAGGGATACGTATAAGCGCCTGCACTGGCCACTTGCCGTTGCTTAGGTAGCACGAGCGCGATACCTCGGTAAACAGCTGGTTTACGCCCGGAAAAATATAATCGGCAAACTGTACCTCTACAATAGGCTTACAACCGGCAGCGCTCATGCCCACGGTAGAGCCTATAATGTAAGCCTCCATAATGGGCGTGTTGAACACACGTTTATCGCCGTATTTTTTTGCCAGCAAGGCCGCCTCGCGGAATACACCGCCCAGTTCGCCGCCAACATCCTGCCCGTACAGCAATGCCTCGGGGTGTTTGTTCAGTATCTCATCTACCGCGTGCAGGGCGGCATCTACCATAATAGTAGTTTCGGCCCCGGCGGGACTACGCTCGCCGGTTTCTTCGGTTACCGGTGTAGGTGCAAATATGTGGTCGGTCAGGTCATCGGCTGTGGGGAAAGGCTCCTGTACGGCACGCTCAAAATCGTGCTTTACGTGCTGGCGTACTTCTTCTTCTATACGGGTTAGCTCTTCGGCTGTCTCTATCTTCTCGTACAGCAAATGCTTTTTAAGCTTGTTGAACGGGTCTCGCAGGGCATCGCTCTCCAGGTTATCTTTAGGGCGGTACCACTCTTTACGTACGCCACTGGTATGGTGATTTAGCAAGGGCACCTTGGCATGTACCAGGTAAGGCTGGCGATGCGTGCGCACGTAGTTAACCACGCGGCTCATGGTTTCGTAGCTTTCTACAAAGTCGGTACCGTCTATACTTTCTACCTTCAAGCCCTTAAAACCTTTGGCATAGTCGGGAGCATCCTGCGCACGTATTTCGCTGCTGTGGGCCGATATATCCCACTCGTTATCCTGTATTAAGTAAATGATAGGGTAACCATGCAGCACGGCCATTTGCAGCGCCTCGCTTACCTCGCCTTCGGTAACGGCACCATCGCCCAGCGAGCAAAGTACCAGTGGCTCCTCGCCTTTTTTAAAGGCCGAAAGCGCCTGCTGCTCGCGGTATTGCAGGCCCTGCGCGGCACCGGTGGCGGGTATTACCTGCATACCGGTGGCAGAACTCTGGTGAGGTATTTTGGGTAAATCGGGGCGGTTGCTACTGGGGTGTGAGTAATAAGTGCGGCCACCGCTAAAGTAGTCGGTGCCCTTGGCCATTAGCTGCAACATTAAATCGAAGGGGGTAAAGCCCATGCCCAGCAACATGCTGTCGTCGCGGTAGTAAGGGAAAGCAAAATCCTGCGGTTTTAGCTGCAGGGCTGCTGCCAGTTGTATAGCCTCGTGGCCGCGACTGGTGGCGTGTACGTATTTCTGGGTAATATCTTTACGTTCTTCGTACAGCTCGGTAAGTGCTTTTGCGGTGCACATTAGCCGGTACGCTTTCAGCAATATATCGTTAGATGGTTTCAAGCCGGTTTGTTTGTTGGCATAAATAAACGGTTTGGGAAGAAAAACAAAATGGCGGAAATACTGCTAGCCACGAATTACACGAATAATACACAAGATTAAAGGCAAACTACTTATTGATGGCATGAACTTGCCCGGCACAAAGCTTTGCTTAGTCATGCCATCAAAGTACAGCCTACAACAACCTTAATACAAATGCTATTGCCACGAATGCACGAATAGATACAGGAGATTAAAGTCTTCCGAAGTTTTAAAAACTTCGGAAGACTTGATTGTATAGCTGTTGGTTGAAACCAAACGGCAAATTGATAAGCGGAATACTTTTTACCGCCCCGTCCCGATGGAAAAAATCGGGACACCCCGTGCCGAAGCTGCGTCCGGCACTTACCGCCTAAAATAGGCGGGGAACTTAACAGCCTTAGAGCTACTGTTTACTTTATCTCAAAATCAAATACCTTTTCCTGCTCTAAGAAACCCTCTAAGCGGTCGCCGATTTTAACGGGGCCTACGCCGGCGGGTGTACCGGTATAAATTAAATCGCCGGTTTGCAGGGTGAAGAACTGCGAAGCGTATGCTATAATTTTAGCAAACGAAAACATCATATCGGCAGTATTACCTTTTTGTACTTCGGTGCCGTTTAGCAGCATACTAAAGTTGATGTTGCCGGTTTGCCACGCGCTGTTGGTTTCTATTTTTTTAAGAGCACCCAGCACCGCGCTATTATCGAAGGCTTTGGCAATTTCCCAGGGCAGGCCTTTGGCTTTTTGCTGGCTTTGAATATCGCGGGCGGTAAAATCTATACCTACCGTAATTTCATCAAAGTACTTATGGGCAAATTTCTCATCGATATACTTACCCTGTTTGCAAACCTTTAGCACCAGCTCGGTTTCGTAGTGCAGGTCGCTGGTCCATTCGGGTATATAAAAAGGTTTATTGTCTTTAAGCAGCGCTGTTTGCGGCTTAAGAAACACTACCGGTTTATCGGGTATTTCGTTTTTAAGTTCTTTGGCGTGCTCGCTGTAGTTGCGGCCTATGCATATTATTTTCATGATAGCGTGTTATCGTGTTTATGTATTAATGTGTTAAGGTGTTTATGTGTTTATGTTGAATACAAGATGCAATGTAATCGCACTGCAACGTTAACACATCAACACTTTAACACCTAAACACAGGCTGTTTACTTATTGTATTTGCTCATGGCTCTCTCTAACCCTTCAAACATAAAGCTGTTAATGGCATCGCACGATACCTTTACACGCTCGCCCAGTGTTTTCATTTCTTCGGCGTTCCACTTGCCCAGCACATAATCTACCTGCCGGCCTTTGGCAAAATCGGCACCAACACCAAAGCGCAGACGGGCGTAGTTGTTGTTACCTAATGTAGCATCTATATCTTTCAACCCATTGTGGCCACCATCGCTGCCCTTGCCGCGCAGGCGCAGGCTGCCAAAGGGTATGGCCAGGTCATCTAACACCACCAGCACGTTTTGCTGCGGTATCTTCAGCTCGTTCATCCAGTACCGTACGGCTTTACCCGAAAGGTTCATGTATGTAGTAGGCTTTATTATGTAAACGTTTTTACCGCGGCTGCGGTACTCGGCCGCAAAGGCCAGCCGCTCCAGCTTAAAAGTGGTTTTGTTTAGTATGGCCAGTTCGTCGGCTATTTTAAAACCAATGTTGTGGCGGGTATTGTCGTACTCCTCTCCTATGTTGCCCAATCCGGCTATTAAAAAACTCATGGCGCTAAAATAAACGGGATTGCGGATTGCGGAATAGCTACCTACCGCTATTTAACCCACAAAGGCTCTTTATCACCCCTCTGCAATTCACAAGTTGAAAAGTGCAATTCACAAGATATAGCGGTAAAGCCGCCTGTGTTGGCGGCACTTTCGCCGCATTAATTCAAACACATAACAGTAAGAAAATGAAAAACTATCAACCAAACACGTTAAGCAGGCACAGCAATTTAAGGTGCAGCCGCATTACCGTAGCCATGTTTTGTATGGTAGCATTGGTGGCCAGTGTAA
>JBJOOW010000426.1:0-6233 GCA_046051095.1 Bacteroidota bacterium
AATAAGCGTATCGCCTACTACACGTATGGTATCGTGTGTAACGGTGGTACCGGGGGTATTACCGTTATCGGCAGTTACCTTATAAGCCCAATAACTACCGGTTTTCATTGGTAAATACTCGGCAGGGGTAGTGTTTGCAGGTGTGGGGTTGGGCTTATCTTTGTGGCATGCCTGCAGCAGTAGCAGCAGGGCTGCTATTTGTAATAGTCTCATAATGATATTTTATATGTGAGCCAAATAAACGCCGGTTAGTTTTAGTTATTGCGTATGTACTGCAACTTTTTACCGCGTGGCACAACAAACGCCCATTACAACAGCAATTATTGTATGATAAATTATTGAAGTGTTGACATAAAATAATACATCCGAAGCTTTTAAAAACTCCGGATGCGTTGAAATTTTGAATTTATTGAAAGAGACTTACGAAGTTTTAAAAACTTCGTAAGTCTACAATACAATTACTTACCCAGTTTAATATTTACGTTTTTCGATTTTATCTCCAGCTTCTTTTTGTCTATTACCATACCGCCTTTGCTGCCTTTAACGTTAACGCCTTTATTGTTAACTGTAGCGCCATTACCGCTACTGCTTTTAGCCTGTACCTGGCCTTTTTGTGCACTTACACCGGCACCGTTTTTATTGGTAGCAGAGGCTCCTTTATTGTTGATAGTACTACCACCACCATTGGCACTGGTAACTTTGGCTTCGCCCTTTTTAACCGATGCACCCGAACCGGTACTGCTTTTTACACCCGCACCGTTGTTGTTAACCGTAACGCCTTTGCCGCTGGCTTGTGCGTTAGCAGTAACAGTTATAAGCAATGCTGTAATGGTGCAAAATAATATGGCCAGCTTTTTCATGTATCGTAATTTTATAACACCAAGATAGGCATTTTATTTATAGCGGCAGAATATGTACTACAAACATACTTACACCAGAAAACACAAATTGATAACTGGCTTTATGTTTTGTTTGCAATTATTATATTAATATTTAATTTAATATAAAATATAGTTGCACTTTTAGGGGTGGGTTAACATCATGTTTTTATAAACAAATGGAAACGAGGCACTTAATAAGGGGGTGGGTTAACATTAAAAAGCCAGATGACCATACATAAAACAAAACAGCCCCTGATTTATCAGGGGCTGTTGGTATGCGTTTGCTGTAAAAGCTATTAAACGGCCTGCTGTACTTTTGGTGCAGCGTCCAGTATTTCTTTTTCAGATTTAGCAGCAAATTTTTCGAAGTTCTTATTGAACGCAGCAGCCAGTTCGTTAGCCTTTGCATCGTATGCATCTTTACTTGCCCAGGTATTACGTGGGTTCAGTATCTCTGCCGGTACGTTAGGGCAGCTCTTAGGCATACTAACACCAAATACAGGGTGCGTTTCAAATTCTACTTTATCCAGGTTACCATTTAAAGCCTCGGTAATAAGCGCGCGGGTATGTGGCAGGCTCATACGCTTGCCCACGCCGTAAACGCCGCCAGTATAGCCTGTATTAAGCAACCATACGCGTATGTTGGCATTGCGTAGCTTTTCGCCCAGCAGCGATGCATACTTGGTAGGGTGCAGTGGCAGGAATGGAGCACCAAAGCAAGTGCTGAAAGTAGTTTGAGGTTCGGTTACGCCTGCCTCGGTACCAGCCACCTTGCTGGTAAAGCCCGACAGGAAGAAATACATAGCCTGACCCACGGTTAGTTTGCTGATTGGAGGCAGCACACCAAATGCATCGTAGGTAAGGAAAAATATATTCTTCGGTTCGCCGGCTACGCTTTTAGGCAGGGCGTTATCTATAAAATGGATAGGGTAGCTTACACGGGTATTTTCGGTACGTGCTTTGTAAGCAAAATCTACGGTACGGGTACCTTCTACAAAGCCAATGTTCTCCAGTATAGCACCGTGGCGGATAGCGCGGTAAATATCCGGTTCTTTCTCGGCAGAAAGATCAATAACTTTTGCATAGCAGCCACCTTCGAAGTTAAACACTGCGTTGTTGGTCCAGCCGTGCTCATCATCGCCAATTAGCGGGCGGTTAGGGTCGGCGCTAAGGGTTGTTTTACCAGTACCCGAAAGACCGAAGAAAAGAGCTACATCGCCATCTTTACCTACGTTGGCCGAGCAGTGCATAGAAAGCACGTTCTTCTCGTGCGGCAGTACGTAGTTCAATACTGTAAAAATACCTTTCTTAATCTCGCCGGTATAAGCCGAGCCACCTATGATGGCAATCTTCTTTGTAAAGTTAAGTATGGCAAAGTTGTGCTGGCGTACACCATCTACCTCACCATCGCATTTAAGGCCGGGGGCCTGCAGCACTAACCAATCCGGTTCAATGCCATTTAATTCAGAAGCCGTAGGGCGCAGAAACATGTTGTAGGCAAACATATTGGCCCAAGGGTATTCGGTAACCACACGTACGTTCAGGCGGAAAGCATCATCGGCGCATGCATAGCAATCGCGCACAAATACATCTTTACCTTCAAAATAGGCTACCAGTTTGTTGTACAGCTTATCAAATGTTTCGGGCGTTACTGCGTTGTTAAAACCACCCCAATCAACACTGTGTTCGGTGTTGGCATCGCGTACAATAAATTTATCTTTTGGTGCGCGGCCGGTAAACTCGCCGGTATCTACTGCCAGGGCGCCGGTGTCGTTAAGTACCCCCTGCCCTCTCTTAATTGTCTCTTCAACTAATTCTTCTGGTGTAAGGTTCCAGAATTGATTTTTTGTGTTCTTAATGCCTATTGTTTCAAGGTTCGCTTTCGGGTTCTTGGGACCAACAACATTCATGGTTAGCAGATTTTGGTTCTGAATTTTTGAGGCGACAAACCTAATTATTCTGGGCTTAAAAAAAAGGAGAAAAACGGTCAGCTTGCAACCTGTTAATAAGACCGAATTTGGTGTTCAAAAAAATAAAGGCACAAAGCTGGTTAAAAACAGGTTATAATACTTAAGGGCCGCGCATGATTTTTAGCAGTAATTCGGCAATTTAGATAGATTCGTTGCGCAATAATAAAGCTATGCGTTACTCTACCATTAACCCCGAACTGTTTAAACTTAACAGAAAGAACTTTACAAAGCAGATGAAGAAAAACTCTTTAGCTGTATTTGTAAGCAACGATATTATTACCCGCAGCGCTGATGCCAGTTACCGCTGGCGCCAGAACCCCGATATGTTTTACCTGAGCGGTATAGACCAGGAAGAGACTTTTCTGATACTGTTTCCGGATGCGCCCGAGGCACGTTACCGCGAGATACTTTTTGTACGCCGCACCAGCGAGCAGATTATGATATGGGAAGGCAAAAAACACACCCAGCAAGAGGCCGCTGCAATTTCGGGTATAGAGAATGTAATGTGGGCCGAATCGTTCGAAAGCATATTTAACATGCTGATGCACTACGCCGGCCACGTATACCTTAACACCAACGAGCACGACCGCAGCATAGCTATGGGCGAAGCTACCGAGGTTAAGTTTGCCCGTAAGGTAATGAACGATTTTCCGCTGCATAAGTACGAGCGCAGCGCACCTATACTGCACAGCCTGCGCGTAGCCAAAAGCAAATACGAAGTAGAGCTACTGAGCAAGGCCATAGATATAACCAACATTGGCTTTAAGCGCGCCCTTAAGTTTATAAAACCCGGTGTGTGGGAGTATGAAGTAGAAGCCGAGCTTACCCATGCCTACATAAGCAACCGAGGTACCGGCCATGCCTACGAGCCTATTGTAGCCAGCGGTGGCAATGCCTGCGTGCTGCACTATGTAAGTAACGATGCCCAGTGCAAAGCTGGCGACCTGCTGTTAATGGATTGCGGCGCCGAGTATGCCAACTACTGCGCCGACCTTACCCGCACCGTGCCGGTTAGCGGTAAGTTTACCGCCCGCCAGAAAAACGTATACAACGCCGTGCTGCGCGTGCACCACGCCGCCGCTGCCATGATGAAACCCGGCATTACGCTTAACGACCTGAACAATGCCGTAGGCAAAATAATGGAGGAAGAACTGATTAAGCTGAAACTCCTTAAGCTGACCGATGTAAAGAAGCAGGACCCTAAAGCACCATTGTACAAAAAGTATTTTCCGCATGGTACCGCCCACTTTTTGGGCTTAGATGTGCACGATGTAGGCAACCGCTTTGACAAGCTGAAAGAGGGCGCTGTACTAACCTGCGAGCCCGGCATATACATACGCGAAGAGAACCTGGGCATACGTATAGAAAACAACCTACTGGTAACTAAAAACAAACCGGTAGACCTGATGGCACAGATACCTATTGAGGTAGAAGAAATTGAGGAGATAATGAACTCGAAATAGTTGGCAGTCGGCAATAAGTAGTCTGCAAAAAAAACAACGTAAACACCTTAACACACAAACACATCAACACAACCATGAGCGTACTTTCGCTTTTTAATATAGCCAACATACTTACCCTTATAAATTTGTTTTCGGGGTGTATGGCGGTAGTATTTATTTTTAACTATCAGATAGAACTGGTACCGTATTGCGTACTCATATCGCTGGTGGCCGATTTTTTAGATGGCTTTGCTGCCCGCCTTACCAAAAGCGCTACCAACATAGGCCTGCAATTAGATAGCCTGGCCGATGTGGTAAGCTTTGGTGTAGTACCTGGGGCTATTATTTTTCAACTGCTGTTTCAAAAGTACGAAAGCAGCGACGCTATGCTATCTACCACGCGCATGTATATGTACTCGGCACCGGCGTTTATTATAACCCTGTTTGCCGCGCTAAGACTTGCCAAGTTTAATGTAGATACGCGCCAAACCGATGGCTTTATAGGCCTGGCTACACCGGCGGCCACTATGTTTGTAGTGGGGCTGCTGCTTATATTTTTAAACAACAGCTACGGGCTGGCACCGGTAATATTTACAGGCAAAGTACTGTATGGTACTGTAGCCCTGCTGGCCGTTTTAATGATAGCCGAAATACCCATGTTTAGCTTTAAGTTTAAAAACTATGGCTTTGCCCATAACAAGGTCCGCTACCTGTTTATAATTCTTTCGGTAGTTTTACTGGCTACGCTTAAATTTGCGGCCATATCGTTAATTATTATTTTGTACATAATTGTTTCTGTAATTCAAAAACTAACCAGCAAATGAACTTCCGCGCCGAAATAGACGTGATGCCCCTTAAAGAATTGTTAGACCCGCAAGGCAAAGCCGTAGCACACGGTTTGCAAAAAATGAGTTTTGACGGGGTTGCCGATGTACGTGTTGGCAAACACATTACCATTAAGCTTAGCGCCGAAAGCAAAGAAGCCGCTACCGCACAGGTAGAAAGCGCCTGCAAAAAACTACTGGCCAACCCTATTATGGAAGGCTATAAGTTTGAGTTGGTACAGGAGTAATACAAGACCACAGACGATAGACAACAGACAATAGAAATACTGCATTTGTCTAAAGTCTAAAATCTATCATCTAATGGCTAAGCTTATTATTGTACCCACGCCGGTTGGCAACTTAGAAGATATAACCCTGCGTGCTATCCGCACGTTGAAAGAGTGCGATGTAATACTGGCTGAAGATACGCGGCAAACAAAAAAACTGCTCGACCATTTTCAGATACAGAAACAGCTACTCTCCTACCATAAATTTAACGAGTATAAAACTGTAGAATCGGTGGTGCAGCGCATACAAACCGGTGCCACTGTTGCATTGGTAAGCGATGGCGGCACCCCCGGCATTAGCGACCCCGGCCATATACTGATAGCCGCCTGCATTAAAGAGGGCATAGCCGTAGAGTGCCTGCCCGGCCCTACAGCCTTTGTACCGGCATTGGTCAACTCGGGCTTTGGTACCGATGAGTTTGTTTTTATTGGTTTTTTACCTCACAAAAAAGGCCGCCAAACCAAGCTTAAAGAAGTAGCTGCTATAGATAAAACCGTATTGCTGTACGAGTCGCCGTTTAGAGTATTAAAACTGCTGGAAGAACTTAAGCTACACATAGGCGACGAGCGCCGCATAGCCTGCTCGCGCGAGATATCGAAAATGTTTGAAGAAACCGTGCGCGGCACCGCTACCGAACTGATAGAGCACTTTACCAAAAAAGAACCACGCGGCGAGTTTGTAGTGGTTATAGAAAATAAAAATTAACTATAACCAACCAACCCCAAAAACATAGGGTATTAACATTCAGCAAACGATGTTAACACCCTTTACATGCAACATGCTCAGCATCAATACATTGCAATTTTCAATGTTAATACCCCTCTATAT
>JBJOOW010000427.1:0-3569 GCA_046051095.1 Bacteroidota bacterium
GATAACATAAACGTACCTATGTGGCAATGCAAGCCAATCAGTTCCAGTTTATCGGCCAGTATTATTTTATTAATAGCATCCCAGGCCTGACCGTTTTCGTAGTTAAAGCCAAAGCGGTCCCATATAGGGTAAATACCCGTATCCATGTTTACACGTATAGCAACATTGGGGCGTGCGCCCAGCTCTTCGGCAAGTTCTGTTAGGCGATACAATTCATCAAGGTGATCAATGTGTATAGGCGAGTTATTCTTTATAGCGCTCGTTAAATCTTCGTTGGTTTTATCGGGGCCATTAAAAATTACTTTGCTGCCAGGCACACCGTTCTTTATCGCCTTCTGATATTCGAAACCACTAACTACCTCGGCCCACGAACCCTCCTGATGAAACACATTACACACGGCATTCAGGTAGTTGGTTTTGTAACTCCAGGCAAACTGAACCTTAGGGTAGCGGGTTTTAAAAGCGCGGTTAGCTTCTTTAAAAGTCTGGCGCATGGTACGCTCAGATAATACAAACAACGGCGAACCAAAATCGGCCAATAGTTTTTTTACACTTACATCATCTATATGGGTAACCGGTGTGTACTCGGTACGCATACCGAATTTGTTCATTAGCCCGGTGTTCAGCCGTTGTATTAACGGCCTTTCATATTGTTGCTTTTTCATGGGGTTGGGTCTTTTCGGGTTGTCTAATACTTCTGTATTACTTAGCTTTCTCCTAATCTACTACCGGTACAATTTTATCTACAGGCACTACCGGCGCTGTGCCTTCGCTACACTGTTTCATAGTTCACCAAGGGTTGATATAGTTTCAAATTCTTTTAAATCGCAAATCATATCGTAGCTGTAGCGTATAAACATTTTACCTACTTCATAGCTCTCAAACGGCAGCACCTTTTCGCCCAGCGCCATTTTCATTAATGCCTCGGGGTGGTTTTGTCCGGCTCCTACTGCCAGGTATACCCAGGCCGGTGTACGCGGGTT
Organism: Bacteroidota bacterium; assembly: GCA_046051095.1. GTDB lineage: Bacteria > Bacteroidota > Bacteroidia > Chitinophagales > LD1 > Bog-950. The sequence continues at coordinate 984 of JBJOOW010000427.1, forward strand.
AATTTCAATCAGGTAATACTCGCCTTCGTTGGTTTTAATCATCTCTAACTCACAAGGACCACGCCAGTGGCAATTGCGTATAAGCTGCCGGGTAATTTTAAGTAACTCATCATCTTCCAGTGTAATACCTGCCCAGGCCTTTCCTTTATCGGTTATTACCTGCTTGCGCATAGGCACAGCGCCTATGGTTTCGCCACGCCCATCGCCAAGGGCCGTTACATTTACTTCGGTACCATATGTAAACTGCTGTATAATAATTGGCAGCCCCCATTTGGCACTAATCTTATTAAATGTTTGCGCAGCCTGCTCGGGCGAGTATGCAACCGATGCTTCGTAAAACTTACCTTTTACTACCAGCGGATATGTAAACTCGTGCGATAGCGAAGCAATCTCTGCAATAGAAAATATCATCTTGCTTTTAGGCACTTTAATGCCATACTTCTCGCCAAAGGCCGGCAGGTTCGACTTATGTCTTTCTTCAAACTGCTCTATAGTTGGTAAAAAACTTTTTATGCCTAGCTCCCGCTCCAGCACAGGTGCCATTTTTATAAAGTTGTGCAACTCTGCATCAAAGTTGGGAATAACAACATCAATCTTCTCGATGTTATGTATGTACCGCATGCGCTCCATTATACTGGCTATGCCAGCCGATGGTAACGGTATCTGATAGGTTTTAGCCACTAGGTTGTGCATGTAAATACCCGGCTCCAGCGCATCGTACGATAGGCCTATTATCCTTACATCATACTCTTTGCTATCCAGCAAACCTCGTATTACAGGTATGCCGGGGCCCGGGCTATCTACATTGTTAAGGCCTGTTACGGCCACCGTTACTTTTTTACCTGGCATCGCTCTCGGTTAATTGTAGTTGCTCAAGCATTTTGGTAAAATCGTAAAAGTCTTTTTCTACTGTATCGGTATCGGTACTGTAGGTAGTTAGTATGTGCTCCTTTATCTTGTCAAACGGTTCGTTATCTTTTAGCTTACGCAGTATTTCAAGCCCAATGGGGTTAACCGAAAACGAATCGCCGGTAGATGGATTAAACACAAAGCCGGTATCGCTTAGTGCTATGTTTTTCTTAATCTTCATAGTAAGTGGTTTTTCACTTTGACGGTACAAATATCTAATGGTTTGCTCTACACTGGTTACAAGATTCTGACAAAAAGTTACAGGATTAAGAACCCTTGCCAAAATGTAGTACCCTGTAGCTGTATAGCACTCGAAATTAAAACATGTTAACCCACCCCTAACGTAAACACCTGTTTTATAGCGCTTTACAAAATTCCAATGTTAACCCCCTGCTGCCAGTGTGTATCCTGCTTTCAAAATAATTTTGCGTAACCAAATGGTTTCATATATATTTGTAACCGTTTGGTTACACAATCAACTAACATATTATGAGAAGAGATGTTTTTCAGGCAATAGCCGACCCTACACGCCGGGCTATCATTAACATGGTGGCCCACCAGTCGCTAAACCTTAACGCCGTAGCCGAAAACTTTGATGTAAGCCGCCCTGCTATCAGCAAGCACATTAAAATACTTACCCAATGCGGACTGATTACCATTAAACAGCAAGGCCGCGAGCGCTACTGCGAAGCAAAACTTGATAAGCTAAACGAAGTATCGGCATGGGTAGAACAGTACCGTAAATTCTGGACTGTGAAACTGGATGCGCTGGAAAACTACCTGGAAGAAATACAAGCCAAAGAGAAGAAACATACAAAAACAGCAAAGAAAAAAACCGCAAGAAAAAAGAAATAATAAACCACTAAATCCTCCAATATGATACACGATAACGAAGCCGGAAATGAAGTAACCGATCGCGAAATAATAATGACCCGCCTGCTTAACGCACCGGTTGAACTGGTTTGGAAAGTATGGACACAGCCCGAACACCTGATTAAGTGGTGGGGGCCTACCGGCTTTACTACCACCAGCAACAACAAGAAGTTAGCTGCCGGTGGCGAATGGAACTTTATTATGCATGGCCCCGATGGGCGTAACTACCCTAACCGCATAGTATTTACCGAGGTTATAAAGCCCGAACTGCTCCGTTACAAACACGCAGGCGATGAAGATACCGAACCGGTTAACTTTGATGTTAGAATTACATTTACCGCCGAGGGGCGCAAAACCCGTTTAAAAATGGTAATGACATTTGCCAGCCATGCCGAATTAACCCGGGTAGAAAAAGAATACAGCGCTATAGAGGGTGGCAAACAACACGTAGCCAATCTGGAAGATTACCTAACCTGTATTAAACCCACCGAACCGTTTGTAATAGAGCGCGTATTAAACGCACCGGTATCAATAGTATGGCAAGCCATCAGCAATAAAGATGAAATGAAAAAATGGTATTTCGATTTGGCAGAGTTTAAACCCGAAGTTGGTTTTGAATTTAGCTTTACCGGTGGTAGCGAAGAAAAAAGTTACCTGCACCTGTGCCGTGTTACTGCCGCCGAAAAAGAGAAAAAACTATCGTATACCTGGCGCTATGATGGTTACGAAGGCAACAGCGAAGTAACCTTTGAATTATTTGCCGAAGGAGATAAAACACGCCTGGTATTAACCCACACAGGGCTC
>JBJOOW010000428.1:0-3864 GCA_046051095.1 Bacteroidota bacterium
TAATTGACCTTTGCTTAGTATGTCAGGCTGAGCGTAGTCGAAGCCCTTTGCTTTTAATGCCCTTCGACTACGCTCAGGGTGACATAAAATGTAAATGATACACCCTTTTTATTGCTTTTACTGGCCCAAATAGTGGTTTTTAAGGCGGTAGCCTGTTGTATTTGTTGAAAAATACCTGCCGCAGTTAACCGGCGTTTAGCCAATTTCGGATAACCGGTTAGCCAACTATGGCAACCGCAACAACCTGCAAGATATGGCAAAGAAAAAATCTGCGAGTAACCGCGCCACACCGGCCGATACCGAAATGAAATACCACCTGATAGAGAAATACCGCGAGGTGGTGGCAAAGCGGTACGATTACGAAACCATTGTAGAAACCTTTGAACTACCCGAAGAGATAGACCGCACGGTAGTGGAAACCCTTAAAAGCTATTTTTTAGAAAGCCTGTACCCCGAGCCTGCCAAACGCGAAAAGCTGGATGAGGCTTTTGAAGAGTTGCAGAACTATGTGCTGCACCCCGGCCGCATTACCGATTTGCTGGGCAACATAGGCAGTGCCATTATGCGCTTTGGGTTGCAGTTTCCGGTGGCGGTTAAAAGCGGGCTTAGCGCGCTGGAGGTGCACACCTCGGCCAAGCACTTCGAAAATTCGCTGCTGGCCGGCGCCAACGCCCACAGCTTTGCCATACCACTTACCGATGAGCAGTTTTACATTTGCCTGCGCTCGATACCGCGTGCACAGTTAGAGAAATTTGTAGATGAAGTAGGGGGGCTGTTCCACTCGTTTGCCAATACCGAGCTGCTGGGCAAAACCCTGCATATAATGGACGATGTGTTGGAACGTATGTATGCAAAACCCGATGTGTACAGCACCAACGAAGTAGAAGCCATAGAACTGGGCCGCGAAATTATACGCCGCGGGCACGACCTGTTTTTACATATGAGCGAAGAGACTAAAGAGAACATACTGGAGCTTGTAACCACCAACGAACGCGATTTTTTGGAGAGTGTTTACGAGTAAAATGTTGTAACCCAACAAACGCCACCCTGTAAACAACAAAACGCAAACCCAGTCAAAATGAAGCGTTTTGCCGTAAACGGTGGTATGTTTTCGGCAATAACCAATTTGTGGACCTTTATATCGCACACCGGTGTACAACACGCCCGTAGCGAACGTGAGAAACGCGAGATAATAGACCTAAACAAAGGCCTTTGCCTGTTGCTTTTAATTCAGTTTTTCAGTTTGGTATCGCACCTGGCCAATGGCCTGCACCGTTCGGCATTAATGACCAGTGTATTTATAGCCGGCCTTTTTATGCTGCGTGTACTGCTATGGAAAGGCCATGTAAACGTGGCTAAAATTACCAGCATAATACTTATTAACTACAACACTATAACCATGGCTGTGTTTCTGGGTCCGCAAACCCGGGTTATAGATTTTTTACTGCTAACCGCACTGCTTCCATTATACTATTTCGAAATACGTAACCGCCGCCTTATTTTTTGGGGCATAGCGGTAAGCGTAGTGCCGTTTGCCCTTTACCACTTTATAGTGCCATATATTGCAGCGTATGGTGTATCGGTTAGCGAGCAAATAATAATAAGCCATACCACCGAACCGGTTAAGTTGTTTAGCCTGGTAGCATTGCTATACCTTATTTACAACAAAAACCTGCGGTACGAGCGCGAGGTAAACGAAAAAGAAAAAGAGCTTACCAACCAGAAAGAGTTATATGAACGCCTGCTGGAGCAGATACCTATTGATATAGTTACGTTTGATAAAGACCTGCGCTACTCGTATGTAAACAGTGTAGCTATGGCCGATGAGGGTATACGTAAATGGATAATTGGTAAAACCAATGCCGAGTACTTTACCCACCGCGGACTGGACCCTAAAAATGCCGAAGCGCGCGAACAAATACTACACGAAGCACTGGCTAAAGAAGAACCGGTGCAGATGGAAGAAGTATTAACCGACCGCCACGGTAAACTTAAATATACGCTTAAAGGTGCAGCGCCCATTTACAACAGCGATAACGAACTGTTGTGCCTGGTAGGTTACTCGCTGGATATTACCGGTATAAAAGAGGCTGAGGTTACGCTTAAAAAATATGCCGGCGAACTGGAGCGTAAAAACGAAGACCTTAAACACTTTATACACGCTACCTCGCACGATTTAAAAAGCCCGCTGCGCAACGTTACATCGTACCTGCAATTGCTGCAAAAGCGCAACAACGGTAAACTGGATGATGATTCGCAGAGTATGATAGGCCATACTATTAAATCGGTTAAGCACCTCAACCAGCTTATTACCGATATATACCATTACTCGGTGGCCGACCAAAGCGATAAGCCAACCGAAGTAACCGACCTGAACAAGGTAACCGAAGATATACTTAAACGCATAGGCGATAGAATTGCCGAAAAACACGCACTGGTTACGTTTAACTTTATGCCTGTGGTAGAAGCAGCCCCATCGCACATGAATATGCTGCTGAGTAACCTGGTGGAAAACGCCTTGAAGTATAATACATCGGCAGAGCCACAGATTGATATAAGCTGTACCGAAACACCAACTGAGTACATATTTGCCATAGCCGATAATGGTATTGGTATTGCACCGCGCCACACCCGGCAGATATTTGAAATATTTAAGCGCCTGCATACATCAGATGAGTATGAGGGTACCGGTGTGGGTCTTGCTATCTGCAATAAAATTGTACAAAACTACGGTGGCCGCATGTGGGTAGAAAGCGAGCAGGGCGTAGGGTCTACCTTTTACTTTAGCCTTAGCCGCCAGATGGTTAAAATTAAACCGGCATCTGATTTTACAGTGGGCGGCTACGATAGCCTTGCCAAGGCCAGCTAAGCTACTGAGCATATTACCTGTTGCATTATTACTGTATTACAACCATTTTTGTGCTGAACAATACTGCCTTTGCGTTGTTGTAGGCTGTACTGTAAGCAACCATGACCTATACTACCGAAACCGTAATTAATGCACCTGTTGAGCATGTAGCACAACAGCTTGGCAACCGCGATAAAATGCACCTGTGGATTAAAGAGCTGCACCGCTACGAGCACCTTAGCGGCGAACCGGGCACTGTAAACGCTACCGGTACGCTATACCTTAACCTTGGCGCTACCGTACCTGTAAAAGAAACCATACTGCGGGTAGAGTACCCGCATCTGTTTAGTGTACGTTATGAAATGGCACAGGGCAGTATGATAGTTACCAGCCTGCTGCAAAAAAAGGGCCGCAAGGCTACTTCCTATGCGCTTGAACATACCTTTGAGTTTAAAGGCATGCTTAAGCTGGGTACGGCATTACTTAAACCTGCTTTTATTAAGCACAGCCAAAAGGTAATGCACAACTTTAAAAAAATGGTAGAAGAGGATTTGTAGTTTTACTACTGCTTAAAGTGGTTTATACTCAGCACAAATTTATCTTTCTGTGGTTGCATAAACTGTTCCCAATCTAACGAGAAGATACGGCTAACCATGGTTTTTAAATCGCCGAACGAATCGGGCTTGGGGAAATAGAAGTTGGCGCCTTTTAAAAACGTGTCATCAATATGCTCGCGGCTGCGCGATGTAGAGTAGATAATAACCGGTACGGTTTTAAATTTTGCGTTGCTGCGTATATCTACCAGGCACTCCTGTCCGTTTTTAAGCGGCATATTCAAATCCAGAAAAATAATATCGGGTGCGGTATCCATACCGGTAAGCATATCCATTAGTTCGCGGCCGTTGCGGGCGGTGCTAACGGTTACCTGCGGGGCTACTTCGTTTATTACTTCAATAAATATATCGCGGTCTTCTTCATCATCATCGGCCAGTACAATGTGCGCGGGCTTTTTATGT
>JBJOOW010000429.1:0-3081 GCA_046051095.1 Bacteroidota bacterium
GCCGGTATTTCTTTCAGGCACCATACTTCGCAATCTTTAGGGTTAGCCGAAAGGCAGTTTTTATCTGCTACACCTTTTACCCATTTCTGGCTGGCTGGTGTTACCATCACATCTTCGGTAATGGTTTCATATACGGCCGGTATGTTTACGGTTTTGGTGGTTGCCTCTTTAAGTACTACTGTATCGTATACAGTTTCGTACTTGGCAGGCATTTTTTCTATTTTAACCGAGCCCGGTTTATCTACTACCTGCTCTTCGCGTATTTCGTATTGGTCGGGTGCCAGGCAGCGCGCATAGCATTTGCCGGGTATTGCGTTTGGTGGATAATCGCCAGCCGGTGCGCTGGTTGTAGTAGGGGCATTTTGTGCAGCCGGTGTTACCGGTTGCTGCACCGTTTGCGCTGCAACTGTTTTAGGTTCTTCCTTCTTTACTTCGGCAGTTTTCTTAGGTGCTTCTTTTGCAGGCTCCTCAGGCGTATTGGGTGGTATAGGTACATTTTTACCGTTATCCCAAATTACCGCGTTGGGATTCTCATTTTTGTATTTATCAAGGTTGGGGTTACCGGTATTAATAAATATCTGGGCATGGGTAGTACCGGCTGCAACCAACAGGCCACCAAGCAAACAAAGTTTAAGTACGCGCATAGTAATGGTATTATCTCGTTTCAAATGTAGGATAAAACAAAAGTTGAGGCAAAAATTTTCAAAGCAGTTACAAACAGCCTATAATTGTCGTGTTTCAAAAAATACTCAAATGCTTAACCTTACTGAATTACAACAGGATGTAGAAAAGGCCTGGCTGGACCGCAGCCTGCTGCAATACGATAAAATACAACAAACTATCCGCTCGGTTATAGAGTTGTTGGATAAAGGCACTATCCGTATTGCCGAAAAGAACCTGGCCGGCTGGACCATTAACGAGTGGATAAAAAAGGCTGTGCTGATGTATTTTCCCATACAGCAAATGGAAACTATAGAGGTGGGGCCGTTTGAGTTTCACGATAAAATAGCCCTGAAAAAGAACTATAAAGAATTAGGAGTGCGCGTAGTGCCACATGCCATTGCCCGCTACGGCAGCTTTGTAGCCAAAGGCGTAATAATGATGCCCAGCTACGTAAACATAGGCGCTTATGTAGATGAAGGCACCATGGTAGATACCTGGGCAACCGTAGGTAGCTGTGCGCAGATAGGTAAAAACGTGCACCTGAGCGGTGGCGTAGGTATAGGCGGTGTACTTGAACCTGTGCAGGCTGCGCCGGTAATAATTGAAGATAACTGTTTTATTGGCTCGCGCTGTATAGTGGTGGAAGGGGTACGGGTAGAGCAGGAGGCTGTACTGGGTGCCAACGTAGTACTTACCATGAGCACTAAAATTATTGATGTAACCGGCCCCGAACCGGTAGAATATAAAGGCGTGGTACCGGCCCGCTCGGTAGTAATACCGGGTAGCTATACCAAAAAATTTCCTGCGGGTGAATACCAGGTGCCTTGCGCACTTATTATTGGCCAGCGTAAAGAATCTACCGATAAAAAAACATCGCTTAACGACGCACTGCGCGATAACAACGTAGCTGTTTAATACTTACTAAGCAATCCGGTTGCGCCTTGCCAGCCGTTGTGCACGCCGCTCTTCGCGGGCTATAATTACCTGCTGTACCGGCACGGTGCCCGAACGGTAATACATGTATATAAAAAACAGGCTGGCCGCATTAAATATATGCCATAGTGCATGACCCTGCCAAATGCTTTCGGGGCTGCAGGCTACACTGGTACGGTCAAGCAGCCATACCACGGTAGATAATACCAGTATAACCACTGCCGCCCACATATAGTTTGTAAAATAGTGCTCTCGACTAACAAACAACAGGTAATAGCAACTGGTTAAAAACACAAACAGTACCAGCGCCGGAAACAGCAGATTGATATTTACTTTGTAAATGGTAAGAAACAGTACATAGTTAAGCACCACGCCCAACGCAACCATAAGCAGGTGCGAACTGCGGTAACTGCCCTTAACCCGTATAAGCGGGAAAATTTTATACAGATTAAACACCAATACCATTATTACCACAGCATACATGCCACCCTGGTCTAACTTTTGAAACACGCTACTAAGCGAGGCATGAAAAAAGAAACTGCCCACAAACAGATAAATAGCCGACAGGCCAAACATGATAGAGAAAACCGGATAGCGCACCAGAAAGTTGTCGCTCTGTTTCCGTTCGTGGTATTTTAAATCGTGTATGCCAAGGGTAATGGTAAACAGGCCCACCAGAAAGAAACCGAGGTTGCTCCAGGTGTTGGCGGGCTGGCGGATAAGCTGGTCCATGCGGTTCATTTCGCAAAAGTGGAAGGCGTTGCCGTTGGCCTCTACCCAGTGCGCCCAGAAATCGGTATGCTGAAAAAGATTGTAATACAATACCAGCGCCAGCGTGCTAAGCAGAAATACAATACCGGGTAAAAAGAACATGCGTACATGTATTCGTTCCAGATAAAGCCTTGTTTTTAATAGTTTCCACTTAATGCGGGCATTTAAGGTCATAGTGTAGCAGCGGGGTTATGTGGTTAGATTAAAATGTGACGCGTAGCATTTTGAAAAATTGTAGCGGCCGCATTTTTTATTTGTATTAGTTTATCGAACTCGTGCTCAATTATTAACAACCCTTAAGTGCTATTCACACCTGCCGGGTTTTTCTATTACGTAATTTTATTAGGTTTGAACCGTGCTCAAAGAAACCGTTAAACTGATAGAATGCCCCCGCGATGCCATGCAAGGCATCAAGCAGTTTATTCATACCGAAAAAAAGATTTCGTACATTAATAAACTGCTGAAGGTAGGTTACTACGCCATCGATTTTGGCAGCTTCGTTTCGCATGATATAATACCGCAAATGGCTGATACCGCCCGCGTGCTGGATGGGTTGGATCTTAGTAATACCCAAAGCAAGCTGATAGCTATTATAGCCAATGAGCGCGGTGCTAAAGATGCCTGCGCTTACACGCAGATAGATTGCCTGGGCTTTCCGTTCTCGGTATCCGAAACATTTCAGCAGCGCAATGCCAATTCTACCATTGTAGAATC
>JBJOOW010000430.1:0-5412 GCA_046051095.1 Bacteroidota bacterium
TTCATACAGCTAAATAAATAATCAATTGGCAATGTTCAAGCAGGAGCGGTTTGGGGGCTAAAAAAGGATAACGGTCAGCCTGTTAAATACTGACCAAACTCAGCCGGCTATTAGCTGCCGGAGCATTAATCTTATAGCACTTTACAACTATAAAAAGCAGCAATTAACTTACATTTACAGCACAACCAACCCAAACTATGAACCGTATCGTATTGCTATCGGCCGCTTTGTTACTATTAATTGCCAGCGCCTGTAAAAAAGACAAGAGTGTACACACGCCTACCTGCAGGCTTACAACAATTAAAACAAATTTCGACACCTCATATATAAGCTATAACAGTAACGGCATTGTTAGTTCTTTCGGCAATGTACCGCAGGGGTTGTATACCTTTTTCTACTCGGGCTTAACTGCTTTCGATTCGGTGGAGATACCTGGTGAAAAACAGCCCGACTGTACTATATCGTTAGATGCTAACGGACGCGTAACCTACATGAGCCGCACCCGACAGATATTTGGAAAGTTGTACTACTACACATTTACATTTCGGTACAACGCAGAAGGCTATGTTACACTTTGTGAGCAAGGCTACAGTAACAACAGCGACTCACATGAAGAGTACTACAAAGACTCTATGGTATATGCCAATGGTAACCTGGCAACCAAATACACTTTTTTTCATGATGAGAGCACTGCTTACACTCCGTTCTCGCGTATGGAAATTACCTACAGCAGCGACCAGAATAAGATTGGTTACTACGCCTACCATTTTATAGAAGAGCCCATTACCGTTACCAGCGACTGGAAAGCATTTTACCATTTGTTTGGCAAAGGCCCTGTTAACCTGCCATTAAAAACCACCCTTTACAGCAGCACGGGCGATGTTACTTATGTGCTTGACTACACCTACCTGATGGACGAAAACGGCTACCCTACAGAGGAGAACATTGTACGTTCGGTATCTAGCCCATACAGCTTTAACCGCAAATACAGCTATAGCTGCGAGTAGGGATGGGTATATTTGAAATAATAGGGGAAGCAATTATAGAAGGCGTATCAGAAAAAGTTATTAAACCTGCAACCCCTTCGTTAGGCGAACTTCTCATTTCATTTTTTACAGGTCTGGGTGCTTGCATAGTTTTTGCATTGTCGCGCGGCAAAAACAGTTATGCAGCGGCACGCCGGTACCACAACTCGCCATACTATGGTATAGGGGTAGTGTTTGTTTTATTAACTGCCGGGCTTACGTACTGGTGTTGGGGGTAAACATGATATACAATAAGCAAGCATTCTTTTTGTTTTTACTTCTGTTTCTTACCTCATGCTACAGAAACCACCCAAAGCCAGCCACTACACTACCGCCGGAAATACCAGCCATTATTGGGTATGCTGATAATCTAATTCATTCTACACCAGATGACAGTGCAGCTATTTACCAGCTTACCAAAACTGATTCATTCTACTTTTTACGAGCGCCTTTAAAGGATAAATGGCTTTATAGTTTTTACAGATACGACAACAACAAGATAAATCTAATTTTTACTGATACGCTTGAATATGATGATTTGCGATGGGAGGTTTTTAGTTTTAACTCTGACACTATTCATGCCATTGCATTATCTACCTGGCCTAATATGAATGGCAATACATTTAAAAGGATATACAGCTACGATGAGATAAACAGAAAATTTGTTTTTGCCGGTAGCCTGAGCGATGTTTTACACTTTAATAAACGTACGGGCGAAATATATGAGGTATACAACGGAAGCTGGTATATGACACCATCGCAAGCGGTATATAGATGGAACGATGGCAAACTATTAGCCATAAAAAGAATAGAGCACGACGTAAATGAAAACCCTGAACTGAATAACGACACTATCAGATACTACGATTATACTATTAGCCCGAAAGAGCCTGTTTGGATAAAGCCATATACCGAACAAGCGAAAAATTTTTGCGACTCTGTTTGGGATAATTTCTTTATGTCGGGTGGTATTTTTTAAAGGTTGCCTTTAACCGTGTACTTTCTGCTATTACCTACCCCACAATAACACAAGTCATTACTGCGTTTTGTAGTAATGAAAACACTACTGCTAATTGCCTTTTTACTTACAGGTGCAGCAGGTACCCCCAGCCCTTTTAACCTGCGGCTGGCCGATGCTGCCTTTACCCTAACTACCCAACGCGTAACCTACGACCCGGCTTATTTTACCATACCCTACCCCAAAGGCGATGTACCGGCAGATAAAGGGGTATGTACCGATGTGGTAATACGCGCTTACCGCAAGCTGGGTATAGACCTGCAACAAAAGGTACATGAGGATATGGTGGCCAACTTTAGCCTGTACCCCAAAACCTGGGGGCTAAAAAAAACCGACACCAACATTGACCACCGCCGCGTGCCTAACCTGATGGTATTTTTTAGCCGCTTTGGCAAGGTAAAAGCCATAACCAACAACCCGACCGATTACCAACCCGGCGATATTGTTTGCTGGAACCTTGGCGGCAGCATTACACATATTGGTTTAGTAGCCAACAAGCGCTCGCCCGATGGGCTGCGGCCTTTAATTATACATAACATTGGTGCCGGCCAGGTGCTGGAAGATGGCCTGTTTAGCTACAAAATAATAGGCCATTACAGCTATAGCTTATAGTGTTTAACAAATAGCGCTGTAAAAAGCGGGGGCTTATAAGAACAAATTGCGGCTTGTGGCGTATAAGGTATGGTAGGCGAACAGTACACTGTCCTGTTTACTTAAGCAGCTGTTTAATAAGTTGATAAAAGCGAAACGTTAAAACGCTTATTTGCAGCAAATGAATTATCTTACCGAGACAAAACTTAAGCTTATGAGCCCGAAACTTTACCTGAAGGTTTTAGTTTGTTTGTTATGTATAGGCATGCAGAGTGCTATGGCACAAAATGCAGGAGCCGGTGAATTGAAAACTGTAGCAAAATCGATAACACGCGGGCCGGGTATAGACCTGCGCCTTTACCATAAACTTACTGAAGGAAAAGCAAGCGATGCCTATGTATCGCTATTGGTAAAAGGCGATGTAAAACAGATAGAAGCTTTAACACTACAATATGGCGGGGTATTTAAAAACGCGTATAAAGACATAGCATCGGTAGAAATACCAGAGAAAAACGTATTGGCTTTTGCAGCCAGCCAGGGCATACTTAAAATAGAAAACACCGGTAGCCAGGGCAGGCAGTTAATGGATACATCGCGCATACGCAACAACGTTGACAGCATACAGCAGGGCTTTGCGCCGCTTACCAGTGGCCTTAAAGGTAAAGATGTAGTTGTAGGTATTATTGATGGCGGTATCTATTTCCAGCATTACGATTTTAAAAACCCTGCCGATAGCACCACGCGTATTAAATATATATGGGACCAGTCGGTAAGCACCGGTAACGTACCCGGGCCTTACAACTACGGCACCGAGTGGACGGCGGCACAAATAAACGCCGGCACCTGTACCCATGTGCCACCTACCAGCGATTTTGGCCATGGCACCTGTGTAGCAGGTATAGCTGTGGGTAATGGCTTATCGGTAAAAGGCACACCGCATGAGGGCAAATATGTGGGCGTAGCACCAGAGGCCGATATTATAGCTGTGCGTGTACGTAACGATGCAAATTTCCTTACATCGGTGGTAGATGCGGTTGATTATATTTTTAAGAAAGCCGACTCGCTGGGCAAGCCTTGTGTAATTAACACCAGTGTGGGCGATTACTGGGGCTCGCACGATGGGCTTGACCTTACCAGCCAGGCAATAGATAATATGATAACCGCCAAAAACGGACGTGCACTGGTAGCTGCTGCCGGCAATGGTGGCAATGTACCGTTTCACCTTTCGTATCAGATACCTGCAGATTCGGCGTTTACATTTTTTAAATGTATGGGCGCTACCGATGAAGCCTACTTTGATTTTTGGGCCGATACCGCCGACTTTAATAACGCCTATTTTGCTGTAGGTAAATACTCGGCAGCAGGTGCATATAAAGGCCGTACCGCATACTTTAATGTGCCCATAGATTTTAACCCTACACCGGGCAATGATGTATACCCTGTTTACGATGTGTTGGATATGAACGGAAATTTTCAGGGCACTGCTTTTATGCGTATAGCACTGGATGGTGCACGCTACCAGGTAGAGATATTTATTGACTATACCCAGGGCACTACTGATTTATGGAGCCTGCAAATGAAAGGTTCGGGCAAGTTTGACCTATGGGCCAGCTATGCATTTACCAATAGCTCGGATATGACCAGCAGTACCAGCCTGGGCCCTATAACACACCCGGCATATCGCCACCCCGATAATTATAAAACCATGGTTACATCGTGGCAAAACAGCGAGAAGGTTATTACGGTAGGTAACTATAGTAACCGCGCCAGCTACGTAGATTATAATAACAATACAGTTAACCTGTTAGGCTCGCCATACTTTGAAACAGTAGGCCGCCGTTTTGCAACCAGCAGCTTAGGACCAACCCGCGATAACCGGGTTAAGCCTGATGTAATGGCTACCGGCAGTACCAGTATATGCACCGGCGATGCTGTTTATATAAGTGGACTGATAAGCAATAGTCAGGGCGAGAAAGTATCGGTAACCGGTAAGCACGTACGTAACGGTGGCACCTCTATGGCATCGCCGGTTGTTGCTGGCATAGTAGCGTTATACTTACAGAAAAACCCTAACGCCAGCTACAGCGAAATTAAAGATGCGTTGATTTGTACCGCTGTACAGGATGGTTTTACCGGTGCAGTGCCTAACCGCGAATACGGCAATGGAAAGGTAAATGGCTTTGCAGCGATAACACGTCCATGCGCTGCAACAGTAATATACGGCAGTCTGGATACAAGCTGTATTAATTACAACCCGCTATCGACTGTAGATACCGGCTGTACACCAAAGGTTTATGGCGTAATGGATACAAGTTGCTTAAACTACAATCCGTTAGCAAACGTAAGCGGTGGTGTTTGTACACCTAAGGTTTACGGAGTTATGGATACAGCCTGTATAAACTACAACCCACTGGCTAACGTAGATGGCGGAGTATGTACCCCTAAAGTTTATGGCGTAATGGATACAAGCTGCTTAAACTACAACCCACTGGCCAACGTAAGCGGTGGTGTTTGCACACCTAAGGTTTACGGAGTTATGGATACAGCCTGTATAAACTACAACCCGCAGGCTAACGTAGATGGTGGTGTATGTACTCCTAAAGTTTATGGCATTATGGATACCAGTTGCTTTAATTATAATCCGCAGGCGAATATAGATGCGGGTATATGTGTAGCCAAAGTATACGGCATAACCGATACATCTTGTATTAATTACAATGCGCTGGCGAATGTTAGCAGTGGCACCTGCGAGGCCAAAGTATATGGAGTAACAGATAC
>JBJOOW010000431.1:0-10128 GCA_046051095.1 Bacteroidota bacterium
TGCAGGGCATACATATCCGTTAGCATACTTTACCGGGTTATGGAATTTTGTTGATATACCAGGCAGAGAAGGTGCCAGTGCAACATATAGTCTTGTTGCCAGCGGAGAGTATAAATATCAAATTGCTATCACACATCCATCTAACCCTGGTGTTGAAGAGATTTGGTATGAAACGAATAACGGTGTGTGGGAACAAAAAGCAATTGTTTATGGCGTGGTATTAGATATGAAAGGTGGGGGATATAGAAATATATACGCAGGTGCTTTTGATTCTGTAACTATTTTCGGTGAAACGGACACCAATACTGTTATTGCACATAATGTAATTATGAGCGAAAGGGTTGATACCTCTTTGGTCTGGTATGGCATTGGTAACGAGTTGAGCGATACCGTTCGTGTTATAAAATCTATAGGTGGTGCTATATACTTTGGCGGATCTTGCTCATCAGATTCGGGTAGAAGCAATATTTGTCTTACAAGGTATTTACATGGTGTGTTGCAACCGGTATACCGCAACGATACGTGGCCTACCATGCCAGTTACTGTTAACGCTGTTGAAGAGTATGATGACAGGTTAATAATTGGCGGTCATTTTCAGTATGATGGGATGATGCTATGCAAAAATTTAATTTCA
Source organism: Bacteroidota bacterium (assembly GCA_046051095.1). Lineage (GTDB taxonomy): Bacteria > Bacteroidota > Bacteroidia > Chitinophagales > LD1 > Bog-950. The sequence goes on from JBJOOW010000431.1 coordinate 635, forward strand.
TATAACGCCATTTCCGGCTCTGGGGGGGCGTTTGGTTATTTAAATGGCGATGTGAATGCATTAGCCAGGTTTAATGGTGAGTTGTATATAGCGGGCGATTTTACTACCAATAATTATTCGCAATCTCTCAAATATCTGGCTAAAGTTGGTGTCGCTACCGGAATAAGCCAAATTGGTGATGTGTTAAATTTTACCGTTTACCCTAACCCTGCTGATAAGTATTTAACTATAAATATATCGGCAGACCAGCCGTTTAAGCAGATAGTAATTTCGGACATTACGGGGCGTGAATTGATTAAGCATGCCGGTAACGATTTATCCAATACTGTACTTGTTGAGGATTTATTGCCGGGTGTATATGTTATAAGGGTATTAACCGCCAACGGAACCGGCAACGCACGGTTTGTAAAGCAATAGGGCTTAACATTGGCGGGCAACCCTTTTATCTTATGTACCGTTATCTGTTTATCATTCGTAAATTTGAAAAAACAGTAACCTATGCGCATCATAGTAACTACATTTATTATTCTTTTCTGTATTGGCATCAGCAAGGCTGGTAATACATACACACAGCAACCGCTGTTACAAAAACTGGCTGCCGTTAATGCCGAGTGGCCTAAACAGCCCGAGGCTAAAGAGCTTACAACAATCACAACTATATCGGGCAATACCAGTTTTAACCAATGGATTGCTACCCACCTGCAACTGGTAGAGCAAACACTACGTAACCGCAGTACCCCTGCGCTTACAACTACACAAAAGCAAAACCGTACACACATGCTGGATGAGCTAAATGGCTACTGGAAAGCCGGCGTGTTTCCGGTAAACGATTACCTGCCGTATAAAAACCCGGTGTTTATCGACCGCACAGGCACTCACTGCGCAGTAGGTTACCTGATGATGCAGAGTGGCCACGATGAACTGGCACAACGTATAGACCGCAACGAGAAGTTTGCCTACGTGCATGAGATAAAAACTGCCGGTGTGGCACAATGGGCCGATGAGCATGGCTTTACAGTAGATGAACTGGCATGGATACAACCCGGCTACCCGCCAAGTACTCCGGTGTTGGATATGGATAGCGGTTTAAACGGAACCGTTAACACTATAACACCCGACCCCAACAACCAGATAGTATATGTGGGTGGCAGCTTTACCCAAAGCAATAGCGGTGCTGCATGTAATAACGTTGCAGCATGGATAAACGGCTTTGCCGGTTACGATTGGATACCCGTAGGCAGTGGCCTTAACGGCACGGTACATACTTTGTTGCTTAGTAATAACAAACTATATGCCGGTGGCGAGTTTACTATGGCGGGTAATGTAGCGGTTAACCATGTGGCTGTGTACGATATAGCATTGGGCCAATGGCAGGCAATAGGCGGTTTGGATAGTACCGTATATGCACTTGCATTTTATAACGGCAACCTATACGCTGCCGGTAAGTTTACTGGCTTTGTAGCAAAATGGAACGGCAGCCAATGGAGCGATGTAGCACAGGGCTTTATATACGGCGAAGGGGCCCGTACGCTGGAGGTGTACGATAACAAACTGGTAATAGGTGGTAACTTTGAACTGGCCACAGGTGCCCTGCGCAAGCATGTAGCAACCTGGGATGGCACCAATATGGCTAGCCTGGGTATGGGTACCATTACACCGGTTAACGATTTAGTGGTACACAGCGGTAAACTACTGGCTGCTTGCGATATAGCCAGTGGTACCGATACCTGTGCTGTTGCCGCCTTTGAAAATGATGACTGGTCGGTTAAACTGAAAGCATCGGGTGGGTTTAACGACTATTTTCAGGGTACGGCTATTAAAGCGCTGCTTACTTATAACGGCCATTTGTATGCTGCCGGCGATTTTGATTGTGCTATAAGTATGACCTATGGCAGCGATATTGCAGAGTTAAAACCTATACCCTCGGGCTGGGGCGATACCACCCAATACCTTGCCGACCCGCTAACGTTTACATACGACGGTATTAACACCATAGCCATGTATGGCAACGGGCTTTATTTTGGCGGCACCTTTACCAGCAGCGGCGGACGAACCACTAACCACATAGCTTACCTGCAACTTACATCAACCGGTGTAAACCAACTGCCTGAAGCAGCGCTTAAGGTTAGCGTATACCCTAACCCGGCTACCGATAACATAACAATTAAAACAGGCGATAACAGCCAGGTACAACAAGTGCAGTTGATAGATGCTACAGGGCGTATTGTGCTGGCACATAACGCAAGTTTGCCGGTAGTAAACCTTTCGTTATTCAGTTTGCCATCGGGTGTTTATACCCTGCAAGTACAAACACAAAATGGCGTAGGCACCACCCGCATAGCGAAACAATAAGTGCACTTTATAAAACAGCAATGGCCGGTTAGTTTAACCGGCCATTGCTGTTTTTAGTTATCGGCTAACTTATCGTTTATCTTTTCAATCATGCTTTCGCTATGCCATTCTTCTTCGCCTACTTTTTTATAAACCTGCTGGTGCTTACTGTTTAACAGGTAAGTAGTAGGTATAGTGGCAATATCAAGTTCGGGTAGTTTTTTTACAGAGTGTAGTACAATTAATTCGGGGTATCGCGAACGCACCCTGTCCAGCAACGCATTGTTTTCATCGCTTATCAATATAACGCGCACGTTTTTGCTATGTAGTAGCTGTTGTGCCTGTATCAGCGAAGGTAACTCGTGCACACAAGGGCCGCACCAGGTTGCGAAAAAGCTAACCAGTAGAGGCTGCCCGTTATAGGTGGTTAATGTAACAGGTTGTTCGTTGCTATCAACAAGCTGTAACGTATTAAACGCTACTGAAGGTGCCACCCGGTATTTGTTGTACAGGTAGCCACCGGTTAATACCAGTACAATAACCAACGCTATTTTAACGGCTTTGTTATTCATTAAGCAAAACGTGCTTTGTAGTCGATAGCACTTTCTTTAATTACTTCCAGTGCTTCTTCGCGGCCATAGGTAGCGGCTATTTCAACGCGCTTCTTTTCTGCTGCGCCGGGTAAATCTTTGTATGTAAGAAAATAGTGTTTCAGCCGGTTTACAATTTTTACTTCCAACTGGCTTATATCGGTTATGTGGCCATATACCGCATCATCTTTCATTACAGCTATAATCTTATCGTCGGCCTCGTTTTTGTCTATCATTCTAAAACCGCCTATAGGTATGGCTTGTACCAGTATACCCCCGTTGGGTATTGTTTTTTCGGTAAGTACCAGTATATCCATAGGGTCCTGGTCGCCCAGTATACCTGTTTGGCCTGTTTTAGCCATACAGTATTCGCCCACTTTAATATCGCAGAGGGTTTGTGGTATAAAACCATAAAGCGCGGGCACTATGTTAGAGTATAGCTGTGGCCTATCTACCTTAAGCCAGCCGCTGGCTTTGTCAATTTCGTATTTAACGGTATCGGTAGGTACTATTTCTATAAAGGCAGTAAGTATATCCGGAAATTGCTCGCCGTACGATATACCATGCCAGGGATGTGCTTTATAATGAGAGTGTTTCACTTATTAAACAGGTTATTTATTATCTAATATATTACCAGCTACCGCTACTGCCGCCACCACTAAAACCACCACCACCAAAGCCGCCGAAGCCTCCACCTCCGCTACTACCACCGCCACCAAAGCCGCCTCCGCTAAAGCCGCCAAAACCACCACCGCCCCAGGTACGGAATCCCCGGCCACCATAAGTAGTGCCGCCACCGCCGCCGCCACGGAAAATTATGGGCAAAATAAAAACAACAATAATGATGATAAGCAGGATAACCCATGCCGGTATACCATCGCGGCGACTGCGCGGGTTATTGTTTACATACATACCCGATAGGCGTGCTATAATCTCATCGGTTGCTTCATCAAAACCCTCGTAAAAATTGCCCTGCTTAAAGTTGGGTATCAGGTCTTCATCTATAATGCGCTTGGTAATAATGGCACCCAGTTTTTCTTCTACACCATAGCCGGTACGTATGGTTACTTTACGTTCCTTTTTGGCCATTAGTATCATTACACCGTTGTGGTTTTGTTTGGTACCCACTCCCCACTTTTCGCCCAGTTCTGCCGCATAGCTTCCTACCTCGGCTCCATCCAGTGTTTCTATAATTACAATAGCAATTTGTGTAGAAGTTGAATCATTGTATGCAACCAGCTTTCGCTCCAGCGCTTCGCTTTCGCTACCCGATAGTACATTGGCAAAGTCGTTTACCAACCGTGGCGGGTTAGGCCTTTCGGGAAAAGATTGTGCCCATAAATTGTTCAACGAAAAAACGCCAAGCAACAGTACAATCAAACTTTGCAGTTTGTATTTACTGCGGACTATGGACCGCTGACTGCGGACTGCTCTACCCTTCGCTGATTTCATTGCTCAACTCGTTTTTATCATTCTCGCTAATAGGAAAATACTGCTTAAGGTGGCTACCGGTTTCTTTTATGGCAAACAGTATACCCTCCATAAATTCGGCTCTTTTAAAGTGCTCGGCCATTACCTGTTTGGTGCCGTCCCAATAATTGGCAGGCACTACGGCATTAATACCCTCATCTCCTATAATGGCAAATTTACGGTCTTCGTATGCCAGGTAAATAAGTGTGCCGTTGCGGGCCTCTGTTTCGTTCATTTTTAGCTGAAAGAAAACATCGGCAGCGCGGTCCAGCACATTATCTTTTTTGCAGTTGGCTTCTACATGCAGGCGTATTTCGCCCGATGTGGTAGCCTCGGCATCGGTAATAGCCTGCACAATAGTGCGGCGCTGTTCATCGGTAAAAAACTGCTTTTTAAAAAGCATGGCAGTACTAATTAGTAAGGTGAAACAAAATACACTGGCAGCTATTGCTTATGCCACTACTAAAACTTCACCTTAGGAGCATTCTCAGTACCGGCATCGGCTTTAAAGTAGCCTTTAGGGGTAAAGCCAAACATTTTGGCCGTAATTACCGCAGGAAAAGTAGACAGGTTAGCGTTGTAGCTATTCACCAGGTCGTTGTATTTTTTACGCTCAAAGGCAATTTTATCCTCGGTGCTGGCCAGTTCTACGCGTAGCTCCGAATATCCCTGTACGGCTTTCAGTTCCGGGTATGCCTCTACAGTAGCCAACAGGCGCGAAAGGCTGCCGCTTAACTGGCTTTGTGCTGCCTGAAACTTCTCTATATCTTCCTGGCTAAGGTTATTGGCATCTATTTTTACGCTGGTAGCCGAAGCACGCGCTTCTACTACTTTCTCCAGTGTTTCGCCTTCGTATTTGCCTGCGCCCTTTACGGTTTCTACCAGGTTAGGTATCAGGTCGGCACGGCGCTGGTACGCGGCCTCTACGTTTGCCCACTGGGCAATAACGCCTTCGCGTTTTTCTACCAGCGAGTTATAACTACAGCTTGAAAGCGATGAAGCCACAAAAATTGCAACAATAAGCCTGAACACATTTTTCATTTTGGTATAGTTTAATTTTGGTTTAAAGGTAAAAACTTTGTTTTAGTTACAGGTAACATACATCACACCGGTAACTTTTTACATTTGACGAAACACAAACCCTGAAATTGTATGAGCAAACTGATAGAAGAATTTAACGGCTACCGCAGTAAAATGAACGAGGTAATACTTTCGAAAGATAACCTGGTAATGAAAAGGTTCTGGAGCCTTGATAACCAGGCTTATGCCGATGGTGCCCTGCCTACCAAAACCAAAGAACTGATGGGGCTGGTAGCCAGCATGGTACTGCGTTGCGACGATTGTATTAAATACCACCTGGGCAAATGCTACGAGCTGGGTACTACTACCGAAGAAATATACGAGGTTTTTGCCATAGCTAACCTGGTGGGTGGCTCTATAGTAATACCGCATACCCGCCGTGCTGCCGAGTTTTGGGAAGAGCTGATTATTAGCGGCAAATAACCCGCTTTAAGTATTAATTTTTAATTAGTAACATCAGTAGACACTACCCCTGCAGGTGTGTATACAGGTGTTTGTGCGCGCCTATTTACAAAGTAAGTTTGCAGGGTTAAGAAATTAGAGGAAATTAGAGCACCCAAGTTCCGCATTATGATGAAAAAACTTTACTACTATTTTAAACCGGCCGGTAAAATTGTTGCTGCAGCTATATTGATGCTGTTGGCAAACATGGCTGTGGCGCAGGTTGCCGTTAACGATACCTTTACGGTGGCAGAGGATACGCCGCTTAATGGTAATGTATCGGTAAACGATACGCTGGTTAATGTGCAGGGCGCTCAGTTTACGCTTGCTACACCACCGGCTGCCGGTACAGTAGTGGTAAACCCCGATGGTACGTTCAGCTTTACACCTGGCAATAACTTTAACGGTACCGATAGCTTTACGTACAGCCTGTGCGATGGTGCCACACCTGCTATTTGCGATACAGCTAGAGTATACGTTACTGTTACACCGGTTAACGATGCACCTTTGGCAACCAACGATGCAATTACAACAACAGAAGAAATCTCTGCTACTGGTAATGTTAGTGCCAACGATAGTGATGTAGATGGCCCCGGTGCTACATACACGGTAGCAGGTAACCCATCTAACGGTACATTGGTGCTGGGCACCGATGGTGCTTTTATTTATACACCCGATACCGATTTTGATGGTTGCGATACTGCATACATTTCGGTTTGTGATGGCGGTACACCCAACCTTTGCGATACATCGTTGCTTGTAGTATGTATTAACGCTGTAAACGATGCTCCGGTTGCAGTAGATGATAATACCACAACCATACAAAACATGGATGTAACCGGCAATGTTAGCACCAACGATAGCGATGTAGATGGCCCTGCTGCAAATTACACAGTGGTAACTAACCCGGCCAATGGCACGCTGGCACTTGGTACCAACGGGCAGTATATTTACAACCCACTACCCGGTTTCAGTGGTTGCGATACAGCAGTAATATCGCTGTGCGATGGAGGCACGCCGGAGTTGTGCGATACATCGCTGCTGATAGTTTGTGTTACAGCAGGTAACCAGCCACCGGTAGCACAAGATGATGCATTAACATCGCCTGAAGATGCCGTGCTGCTGATAAATGTATTGGCTAACGATGCAGACCCCGAAGGGCAATTAGGCAACCCAACCATACTTACCGGCCCTGCACATGGTACAGCAGTGGTTAACAACGATGGCACAGTAACCTACACCCCCGAAAGCAATTTTAACGGCACCGATAGCTTTACCTATGTGGTGTGCGACGGTGCTATACCGCCGCTTTGCGATACTGCCACGGTAACACTTACAATAACTGATGTTGCGGATACAGTGTTGGTAAACGTACAGCCTTTGGTAACCGATGAAGATGTAACCGGTACCAGTTGTTTCAGCTATACGCTTGCCGGTGCAACCGATAGCGTACTGGTAGCCGTGGTTTGCAGCCCCGGCCACGGTGTGGTAGATAGCGTAACGGCAGCTAACGGGCAGATATGTGTAGTATATACACCCGGCCGCGAATACAATGGTGAAGATAGCCTGTGTATTCAGGTGTGCGATTTAACGGTTGGTAGCTGTACACAGGTAACGGTAGCCATTACGGTTAACCCGATAGTAGATGCCTGCCTTTGGCTGAAAGGTATATCGCCGAATGGCGACGGGCAGAATGATTCTTTCTGGATTAATTGTAACGACGATTACCCTAACGCAACCCTGCGCATATTTAACCGCTGGGGCGATGAAGTTTACCGCAGTAATGGCCATTACAAAAACGATTGGTTTGGCCGCAACCAAACTGAAAAAGATTTACCCGACGGCACTTATTACTACATATACGATTACGGCGATGGTGCACACAAGGCACATGCCGGATTTATAACCATTAACCGCTAATCTGTATGAAGAACACGATAACAACTACTATTAAAAAAGTATACAGCATGAAAAAATATTTCATGATAGTGCTGATGGCTGTAACAGCATTGGGTGTGCAGGCGCAGCAAGATGCACATTACTCGCTTTACATGTTTAACGGCCTGTACCTTAACCCGGCATACGCCGGCAGCCACGAGGTGGTTGACCTGATGGCGATATACCGCCACCAGTGGGCCGGTATAGATGGTGCCCCACAAACCGGTAACCTGAGTGTGCACGGTGCGCTGCGCCGCAACCAGTATGGCCTCGGCTTAACTGTATTCGGCGACCACATAGGCCTTACAACCTCTATAAGCGCTACCGGTTCGTTTGCATACCGTATTAAAATACGTAAAACAAAAATTTGCCTTGGCGTACAGGCCGGTGCTACCTATTACCGTCAGGATAATAACAGCGCCATACCCGGCGAGTTGCAGGCACAGGGTTATTACGACTTAACATACTCGGTAAACCGTACGCTGGTAATACCTAACGTTGGTGCAGGTATATATATATATGGCAAGCGTTACTATGTAGGTTTTTCGGTGCCACACATACTGCCGGCCAGCTTAAACAAAAAACTGGAGCTTAACGCTAGTAATGCTATAGCACACCAATACAACCATTATATACTTACTGCAGGTGTGGTTATAGGTAAAGAAACCAGCCCCGTAAAATTCCGTCCGTCGTTTATTGCCAAGTATGTAAAAGGGTTGGATAGAAACATACCCGATTTTGATGTAAGCGCAGCCTTGTTGTTTGCCGATCGTTTCTGGTTGGGTGGTACATACCGCATAGCATCGGGGCTTGACAATAAAAAGGGAACTGCTGTAGTAGCATTTTTTGAATGTAAGATTACGCACGGCCTGCGCATTGGTTATGGTTTCGATTACTCGCTTAGCAAGCTGAACAACTTTGCCAAATACGGCTCGCACGATATTATGCTGGGTTACGAGTTTAATACCGGTAAAAAACGATTTGTGTCGCCACGTTATGTTAGCTATTTCTAAGACCCCAAAATTTAAAAGCAAAATATGAAGTTGAATTTGCTGCCCACCTTTATTCTTATAACAATTGCCCTGGCAGGCTTTGGCCAAACGGGCACAGCACCGGCTGTTGCACCGGTTAAAAAAACGTGTGCTGTAAAGCGGGGTGATAAAGCGTACGACCGCTTCGATTTTCGTACAGCGCTGGCTTTTTACAGCAAGGCGTGGAAGAACCATAAAGCTAACCCGGATACTGCTTACCTTATGCAGCACATGGCAGACGCATACCGCATGCTGAACGAGCCTACGAATGCTGAGTTGTGGTACCAGAAACTGGTTGACAAAAAAATAGGCGGAGCCACCAACGTATATTACCTTGCCGAGGCACTGCGTATTAATAAAAACTACCCATTAGCTAAACAGTACTACCAGCAGTATAAAACACTAAACCCAACCGATAACAAAAACGTAAATGAAATACTGGCAGGGTTAGAGAACGTAGTTGAATTATCGAAAGATAATGGAGTGTTTAAGATTGATACGTTAACTATTAATACTCCACAATCTGAATTTGGCCCAGCGTTTTATAAAGATGGCAGTATCTTCTTCACCTCTAACCGCAATAGCGATCGTATAAACTCGAACGTAAGCGATA
>JBJOOW010000432.1:0-6807 GCA_046051095.1 Bacteroidota bacterium
CTATCTGTAACTGATGAGGATAGAGAATTGCTTAACAACACAGAAGAGCTTGATACTAATAATAGTCCCTACGATTAGTGTTTCAGCCTGTAAATTATTACGTTTTTATGCGTTGCTATTAAGGTATCGATATATCCTGATATTAAAGTGTTTTGGGCTATGCTATCGTTGGTAAATACGGCGTAACTACACTGTTTCAACCCTTCGTGGTTGTAATTATCCCAAACATCTGGCATACTATTCCAACCACGTTGGTTCATTAGGTATAGAGAGATATTATAGGAGCCGTCATAAGCAGTAAATACTTTGTCGGTAGGTTTAATACCCGCACCTCTTAATGTAGGCTCAAAATCAAGCCACGATTTATCAATTAGATCGTAATGCGATGAGATTTTACCCACGGTACCGGTATATAGATAAAAAGAAAGAATAGATACGCACCCAATCGCAATCAACAGTTTTTTATACTGGTTACTGTATTTCTCTATTATCTGTATTGAAGAGAGGGATAACGTAAATATCAATACCTGAAAAGGTACGTGGTAGTAGCCATGGTGCCCGGCATTCCGAAACATGAATATGAAAAACACAACCCATAGTATACCCCCTGTTAAGGTAAATACATGAAAGAAATTATGCCGATTGAAGTTACTCAGCCATACAAACATCAATACCAATAGTATAAATAAGCTGCTAACCGGATATAGTTTGGGCAGGTTACGTATAAACATACCCAGACTATGCGCGGTTTCCTCAGTTGAATGAGGGAGTAGCATGCCCAGTTTAAAAACATTACTGTGATACGATATTTGGCATATCCGGGCATATAGCAGCCATGCTAAACATACAAAAAGCACAATGCTTATTGCCGAAGCAACTATTGCAGTTCTTTTGAATTCATTAGTTCGCCATTGGGTTACCAACAGGCTTATATATACAGCTGCCACCAAAAAAAGCACTGATGATTTAAGTAGTACAGCAACAGAAGTAAATACTATAAACAATAATGTACTCTTTAAATTCAGTTGCTCTGCCGATAACAGAAAATACAAGCCCGCTGTAAAAAATGATAGGGCAACGGAATCCGGCAGAAAACCTATACTATAAAATATCAGGTTTGGAGAGCAAACCCATAGGAGAGAAGCCACTAAAACTGCACCAATATGATTAAGGTGCTTTTTTGCCAGCATAAACGAAAATATGAATGCTGGCAGAGTTAAAAGTAATGTAGTTAACCTGAACAGATATTCGTTGTAACCAAACGTTTTATACAAGCCTGAAACCAGATAAGGTATTGCAGGGAACTCGCCTGTGGCAATACCGGTATTGTTGTAAACGATATTATGTGTTTGGGGCTCGCCGAATTTAGCTTGATACTGATAGTAATTTAACGCCCACGAAGCTCTGTCGCACTGAGCCCATGCATGATCGCCATGCGGACGGGTAGACAAATAGTAGATGGGATTGATAGCAGCATAAAGAGCTGCTATTGCAATTAAAAAAAACAGTAAGCCTCTATTTTTTAGGCTCATACTTCAATAGTTTGTTCCCTTTAACCAGGTATGCCACATGTGCCAGATCCATGTAATAAAAATCTGACTTATGATTGCCAAATGCAACAATATGTTCTGCTACGTCAATATTATAAGCCTGTTTTAGCCTGTTAACCTTTTCGGGGCCATAACAATTGTTACCTGCTATTTTGCCGGTAAATTTGCCATCAACTATCTCAAGTTCTGTACAAAGCAAGTCTATATTTTCCATTTCGCACCATTGCTTCAGCCATATGCTGCACGATGCAGATAACAACACAATCCGGTATCCGTTTTTTCTTAACTCTGTTAGTTTATTCCATACAGGTTCTATAAGCATGGCTGGAATTTCTACCTCTGCAAAGCGTTTTTCAACCGGCGCTATCATCTCGGGTGTATGGCCGGCAAAAACATGGGTAAATACCCTCTCCTTTACTTTTTTCCACTCTACAATACCGCGCATGGCTAATACCAGCTCAGGCAGGTTAAGTATAAATGCCGTCCAGGTTTTAAATGCCCCTGCATAATATTTCAAAAAAAAGAGAGTGGTGTCTTTGTCTGTCAGCGTTTCGTCGAAATCGAAAACAGCAAGTTTAACTCTGGCATCCTTATTCATATGCTTACCAATATATAAAACATGCTATCATAACAAGCCATATGAATACTGATGTCATTATCTTTTTGTTGTTAAGTAGCACTGCCTGTGGCATAATACTTATACTATCGTTATTTAAAAGCCGAAAATACTCTGCAATACCCAAAACAACCGGAATACAAGTTACAAAAACAAACCGTGAATGTAACCTGTTGATAGTATCGGGCATTACCGTATAAACAGCATATACCAATCCTGCGCCAATTACTATTACTTTAATTACCGGCTTAGCAAAGGCTTCGGCATAATATTTAAGTGTGGGGCGAACAACATTGCTATCAATACCATGCTGGTTTAGTAATCGTATTTCCTCTAATCGCTTAGCCAGGCCAAAACCCACAGAAAACAGAATGATGATAAGATATAGCCAACCTGAAACGGGTACGGCTGTAACAACACTACCTACCTTCAGGCGTATAATGAACCCGATAAGAATTAGTAAAAGATCGAGAAAGGGGATGTGTTTGCCATAAACAGAGTAGAAGATATTTACTGCCAGATAAATGCCGAATTGTATCAGCACAAAGTACCCCAGAAATAAAGAGCCGCTTAAAGAAAACAGCAACAGTAGAATAGCTGATACAATTGCCGTGCCTTTGGTAATAGAACCACTGGTAATTGGCTTTTGCTTTTTAGTTGGGTGGTTAATATCCCATTTGTGGTCAAAAAGATCGTTTAGTATGTATACACCACTACATAAAACACAAAAGAGTAAAAACAATAGTGCCAATCTTTCCGGGTTACCATCACACATCAACTTTCCGCCAAAAAATGCCGGAAAGAAGACCAGCACATTTTTAACGTACTCCTGAACACGTAATAATTGTAACCAGCTTTTCATCTTACTACGTAGCAAGATGTAAAAACCTTTCGATTGCCGCAGTACTGTTTTTACCCCTTTGTGGGTAACCCTGCTATAATACCTTACTCAGAAAGGTATTTAGTTCAAAACGGGTATCGCTTACACTTTTTGCAAACGATGTTATACGGTTTTGCAGGTCCTGAGCCTCTGGCTGCGATTTTTCGTGCATGTGGGTTGGGTTGCTTTCAGCAAGCTTGGTAACAATGTCGTTTAGCCTGTTTACCTCGTGCTTTAGAACATCAGCTTGCTCAAGTAACAGTATAAATCGGTTTTGCAAGTGCTCTACTGTTACCAAAACATCCTGCGATGTATTATTGGAGGCCACCTCTTCAATTCGTTTCTGAAGCAGACTTAATTCATCTTTATAAAAAGTTAATTCTTTAGTCCAATCGCCAGCCAAATGATGTAATGCGTTAATTGAAGTTTTCATCCTTTTACTTGTTTAATGGTTAATATTTAGTTTAAGTTATAAATGCCTTTTATCAATGTTGCGCCACCTACAATACCTATAAGAGCCAGCACAAGGTTTCTAAAACGTTCTTGTGGTATGCGCATTAGTATTACTTTTCCGGTGTATGAACCAATTACCGATACAAATAATAACACCACCAGCAAATAATAATTGCTACTGGTTACGTACCCATTCTCACTATATATAATCGCTCTGCTTAAATCTACGCCCATGTCAATAGCAGCCGAGGTGCCAACAAACAAGCTCTTTTCCAAATGGTAAGCACTTAGCGCTAACCCTCTTATTGCTCCGCCAGTGCCTACAAAGCCCGCTAAAAAACCTGCAATACCTCCGCTTATAATGGCTGATGGGTTATTATCTGGTAGTTTAATATCCTGTTTCCACAGCATCAATACACTAAAGCAGGTTAGAAATATCGCCAAAATTATCTCAGCATACCTAAACGATACAACAGTTGTAAGCCAGGCCCCCAGTATTACAAATAACACACTTGGTATGCCAAATACCAGCGTTAACCTCCAGTTAATGGTTTTATAAAACATAGCCAGTTTACTAAGGTTACTGAAAACATGGAATATGGCAGTAATGCCTAAAACTGTTTTCATGTCGAAAAAATAGGCAGCCAACGGCACAAAAAACACCGATGAGCCAAAACCACCAACGGTGCCCAAAATTTCGGCCAGTAAGGCCAATATGCCGAATATAATAATGCTCATTAGGGGTGTAGCGTTAATTACTATGCAATATTGCCTTGTAATGTGGTTATTATTTCTGATGCTATTCAAGTTTAAAACTGATTTTTATCAGTATTTTGCAATAGCTCACAAAACATATTTGTAAAAACACCCTTTAGATGCAACTATCATTTCATGGCGCTGCACGTACCGTTACCGGCAGCAAGCACTTAATTACTTTAAACTCCGGCACTAAAATTTTACTGGATTGTGGAATGTTTCAGGGAAACCCGAAAGAAGTAGATGAGTTAAACCGCGATTGGGGTTTTGAGCCTGCAGAAGTTGACTATTTAATATTGTCTCATGCGCATATTGACCATTGTGGACTTATTCCAAAACTGATTGCCGATGGCTACAAGGGTAAGGTATATTGTACGCCTGTTACTTATGAAATGGCGCAGATACTATTGATGGATTCGGCTCATATACACGAATCGGATGTGCGATACCACAATAAAAAGCGAGCACGCAGAAACGAACCACCTGTAGAAGCACTATACACAGTTAAAGATGTGGAACGTTGTTTTTCTCATTTCGAGTTGGTTAAATATCACGAGCGCAAAAGGTTAAGTAATGAAGTGTCATTTATGTTTACCGATGTTGGCCACATAATAGGCAGTGCTGCTATGCACCTAACGCTAACAGAAGATGGAAAAGATACTGTAATAACTTTTAGCGGAGATGTAGGCCGTTACAATGATGAATTGCTTTGCCAGCCTGAAATATTCTCTCAGGCAGATTACCTGATTCTTGAGTCGACTTATGGCGATAGCTTGCATCAAGAGGTACATACCACACAGAATTTATTGTTAGAAATAATTGCCGATACCTGCCTGAAAAAACGAGGCAAGCTTATCATACCATCGTTTAGTGTAGGGCGTACACAAGAGATAGTATACGCTCTTAACAGGCTGGATATAACCCACAAACTACCCGATGTAGATTTTTTTGTTGATTCACCATTATCGGTAGAGGCGACAGAGGTGATGAAAAGGCATATGGATGTGCTAAATGATAATTTTCAGAAATACCGCCGTACAGATAGCGAGCCTTTTGATTTTAAAAATCTACACTACATAACAAATGTAGAAGACTCAAAGGCTCTTAACGAGCGCAAAACCCCATGTGTTATTATCTCTGCATCAGGCATGGCAGATGCTGGCCGTGTTAAACACCACATTAAAAATAATATTGAGGATAATAGAAACACCATATTGTTAGTGGGTTACTGCGAGCCACATTCGTTAGGTGGAAAACTAGGTAGCGGATATAAAGACGTAACTATATTTGGCGAGGAGTTTAATGTAGCTGCGCAAATACTTAAAATAAACAGTTTGAGTGCCCACGGCGATTACGATGATTTATTGCAATTTATAAGTTGCCAGAATGCGTCTTTAATTAAAACACTTTTTTTGGTACACGGCGAATACGACACCCAACAGACCTTTTCGGATAAGTTGAGCCGGAAGGGGTATAAAAGCATAGAGATACCAGCATTGCATCAATCTTTTAAATTACATTGAAAATCAACCACTTGAGACATTGCTGTATTTCGGTTTTTACATTAACACTCGGAAAAAGAAGGCCTTTGGAAGAGGAGGTTAATTATTCGTTAATTTTGTTTATTTCGTTGATGAAACAAATAACAAAATGCGATACCTTTTTACACTCTCTTTAATCTGTTTTACTGCTATATCTGTTTTTGCTTTTGGCGATGGCCAGGGCTGTGGAACAACACAACCTGCGAACCATCATTTAAACACAACAGACGCTGAGCGAAGCGGCTTGTCTAGCCCGGATCCATCCAGAGCCGCTGTTCGTTACGTTCCGGTTGTATACCATATCATATCGAAAACCAATGGCTCGCAAGGTGTTTCACTAAAAACAGTGTTTGATACTCATTGTGAGTTAAATATTGATTTTACCCATGCGCAAATGCAGTTTTACATTTATGCAATTGATACAATTATGAACGATGCACTATGGGCTATGAGCGACGGCAATGGTGGCACAGATTATAATTTGGGCTATGGAGCGTTCTCTACTTATAACGAAAGCAACGTTGTAAACGTGTACATAAGCGGTGGGCTACCAGGCCTTTGCGGCTTTGCTACTTTTCCTAACACAGCGCCAAATGGTGGTGGCTTGTTTTTAAATGCTGCCTGCTGTGGTGTAGATGGCAAAACCATTGGTCACGAAATGGGCCACTTTTTTAATTTACCACACACTTTTCAGCCAACAAATCCTGTTGAATATGTAACTCGTGGATCAGGTGCAAATTGTGCAACAAAAGGCGATCGCTTTTGCGATACTCCGGCAGATTTTCTTGATCAACGTACACCGTGTCCTTATAACGGGAACCAAACAGACCCTCTTGGAGATTTATATAGAACTGATTTAGATGAAACATTGCTAATGAGTTATTTTAGCGATAACTGTGTGTACCGTTTCAGTAATCAGCAAGAAGCTGAGATGAATAGCACTCTTACTTCAGATCGTCCTGGTTTGTTAACTCCACCACTACCAAATTTATCTCCGCTTGATTCTGCAAC
>JBJOOW010000433.1:0-4098 GCA_046051095.1 Bacteroidota bacterium
CGCAGGCCTTCTGCTACTGTTTTGTTGCGTAAAAACTCTGATTGCGGAAAAGGTATTAGCGTGCCACCCAGGTTAATAGTATCATATGTGGTTTTGTATATACCATCCTGACTGAAGTAACCGGCGCTAAGGCTACCAAAAACCGATATGGTTGGGCTAAGGGCACCATATGCAATTTTGCGCGATGCGTTGGCGCTTTGCAGGCGGGCCTGTGCACCCATTATACTTGGCTGGTTTATGAGTGCCGATTGGTAGATGTTGGTTGACGATAGTGCTGCAACATCCTGTACATTATCCAGTTTTATTTCGGGTGTGGCAATTACAAAGGTTTCATCGGTAAGTTGCAGTAATTGCTTTAGTGCAAGCGTTGCAAGGTCAACCGCGTTTTGTGCGGCAACTACATTTGCCTCATCTCGGGCCAGTTGCGATTCTATATCAAAGCTGGCAGTTTCGGGCAGCGAACCGGCGCGTATACGCGCCGCTATGGTTGCTTTCTGGTCGGTAGTAAGCTGCTTTTGTTTTTCGGCTACCTTAAGTATTTCGTGGTTAAGCAATACCTGCAGGTAAGCCGATGCTACCGATAGCGATACATTGCGCTGGGCATTTTCGTAATCGAATTTTGTAGCCAGCAATTCGTATTTGGTACGTTCAATATTGTATATCTGCTGTAAGCCGGTAAATACAGGTAGCCCGGCCTGTAACGATGTTTGTAGCGATTGCGAGTTGCCTTGTGCAAAGCTGTAGGTTTGCGGGTTGAAACCGTTGCCAAAGTTGTTGCTAAACGTAAGGCTACCATCTATTGATGGCAACAGGTTTAACTTGCTTTGCAGGTTATCGTTTTTCGATATCTCGGCAAGTACACCGGCCTGGCGGACCTGTATGTTGTTTTTTAATGCGTACTCAATACATTTTTGCAGCGTCCACTTATCGGTGGTTTGTGCGTTAGCAAACTGTACAGCTACAAGGCTTAATAGTATAGTAAAAATTCGAATGCGTTTCACGTCCGTAATTTGAAGGCCCTAATGTAAACGATTTGCCGAAACTTAAATTTTACTTCCACCCAAAGTACTTCTCTATGCGCTCTTTTTGCCGCATGTGGTGGCGGAAATGTATGTTGCAAAGGCTTATCCATTCGGCGGTATTAAGCCAGCCCAGAAAGGGGTGTTTTATTTTAAGCGAAGGGTCGCTATCGGGTATGCGTTTAATATATCCCGAAGCCATGGTTTTTATCTCTTCCAGCTTAGCTATCAACTGTTCTTTGCTTTCGGGTTGTTTGGGTACTACTGCCACCTGTCGGGGCATTTCGTACTTAACCGGCGGCAGCATTTTGAAAGTAAATATTAAATGTGCGCCCAGCTTTTTGCTTTTACCGGTTTCGGTGCCTTCTTTGTTTAAACAGCGCTCGGCATTTTTAAAGAAAAAACCCTTGGCACTCATCCACAGGTGTATGCCTACCTGCCCCAGGCTCCACTCGTTTTCCGATGGTTTTTGCGTTATTTTTTCAAAATCGAGCCTTTTATACTCGTTTATCCAGTAGTCAATAGCCTCGTTGGTCTGGCGCTCCAGTTTCTGCAAATCCATAATTGTGGTTTACTGTACAATATAATACTAAAGCCTTTAAGCAGGCTATTTTAATAAAACAGGGCGTGATGTATTTAGTTCAGCAGGTCAAATTCAAAACTTACTTTAGGGGTTTCGGTTATGCGGTTTACTTCAACGCCTTTGTCGTAAACAATTAGCGTGGGCACATTGGTTATATGGTACTTTTTAACTGCCAAAGCTGGTAGTTTTTTTGTTCGGTTAAGGCCAACTATTTTCAGGTTTTCCATCGAAAAACCGGCCCGGTTAAGTACCTTAATCCAGTGCGGAATTTCGCGTTGGCTATCGCTGCACCAGGTGCCCATAACCAGCACTAATTGCTTGCCGGTTAAATAGTTGTTAATCTTTTTTAGCAGGGTATCGTTAGGTTCGTAAGCGCGGTATTCGGGCAAAAACCATTGGCGCATTTCAGCATCCGATGAAAAGTTAAGCACCCGTATTTTACCGGTACGCACCTTGTTAAAGCTTTGCTGTGCAGTAGCCGTAAGCGCAAACAGGCAACAAAGCAGACCGATAGTGATGCGCATTTACTTCCATTTATTTTCTACGCCTACAATCTTGTGGGCTTCGTCAACCTTTTGGTTTATCTGTCCGGTAAGTATGTGATAAAACATTACAAAATCGGAGCCCAGGCTATAGAACGGGTACTTAAAAGTGGCTGGGCGGTTTTTTTCTAAACCAAAGTGGCCAACCCATGCAAAGCCATAGCCACACAAAGGCATAGCCAGCAAGTACCAGGCATTTTGTTTTACAATAGCCAGCACAAAACAGGTTATTACCAGCGATGTGCCTACAAAATGAAAAGCGCGGTTAACCGGACGTGCATGTTCGGTTAGGTAATACGGGTAAAAATCCCAGAAGGTGGTGTATACTTTTTCGGTACTCATGAGCAGAGGTGTTTATGCGAATATAACCAAGTAACCGGTGTAATAAAAGCACCTGTTTGGCCGTTGAAAATACCCTGCATGAAAATATTTTTTACTGTAAGTGTTGCTTTTTGGCAAAAATGCATTTTACTTTGCAATACAAAGTGCTTTTGATAAATGGAAAACACAAACGAACAATTAGAGCAGATACGCGAGATACGCAATATAATGGAGCGCTCGTCGCGGTTTATATCGCTAAGCGGACTGGCAGGCGTATTTGCAGGTTTTTTTGCATTGGTAGGTGCGGGAGCCTTTTATGTTTTTGTAAACAGCAATATTAACTATGGCTACTCGCGGTTGTTTCACGATTTTCCGGCAACTATCAATATCGATTTTGTTCGTTTTTGCTTGCTGGATGCCGGCGCTATACTGGTATGCTCTATACTAAGCGCTATATATTTTACTACCCGCAATGCACGCAGTAAGGGGCAAACTATATGGGATGCAAGTGCACGCAGGTTAATAATAAACCTGGCCATACCGCTGGTAGCTGGTGGCCTGTATTGCCTGGTATTACTTAACTACCGCCTGATAGGTTTAATAGCACCCACTACACTTATATTTTACGGTATAGCACTGGTAGGTGCCAGTAAATACACGTTGGATGAAATACGCTGGTTGGGTATAAGCGAAATAATACTGGGTTTAATTAACTGTGTGTTTATTGGCTATGGTGTAACTTTTTGGGCCATAGGTTTTGGCGTACTTCATATTATTTATGGATTAATGATGTACGTACGCTACGAGGCAAAACCACAAGAGAAAAAATACTGGTAAAATGATGAAGCGCCGGTTTAATGTAGAGCATACTACAGAAGAAAGCCTGATGGCCGACTACCTGCTTACCTTGCTGCACGACGCACGGGCTACTACCCTGCGCTATGTGCAAGGTATTACGCAGGAAGAGCTGGACTGGCAGCCTTATGCCGGATGGAATACGGTGGGCGCCTTGTTAGCGCATATAATAGCCTGCGATTATTATTTTACCGCGTACTTTATAGAACGGCGTGAGTTTACAGAACAGGAAAACAAACAATGGCTACCTGCACTTGACTTAGGCGAATATGTAGAACAGTTAAAAGGGAAAGCGCCGGAATATTATTTTGCAGAGCTGGAAAAATCGCACGGGGTGATAACCGCTGCTGTACGAGAATTAAGCAACGGACAAATGTTGGAGCGCCGGTATGATACGTATGATAAAGAAGAAGGGAGTGACCTTGCCTGGACACTTTACCATAAGGCCGAAGATGAGATACACCACCGCGGACAAATATCGATAGTGCGTAAGTTGTATAAACAAACAGGAGGGAAGATAGCGTGAAAGACCTGATAGATAAACTGAATAAATCGTTCGAGAACCGGGTGCGGCTGGGTATAATGAGCGCGCTGATGGTAAACGATTCGGTTGATTTTTTAACCTTAAAGGAACTGCTGGATATTACCGATGGTAACCTGGCCAGCCACATTACTGCGCTGGAGAAGATAGATTACATAGCTATTAAAAAAGAGTTTGTAGGTAAGAAAACAAAAACCAGCTATGTGGTTACCAGCCTGGGCCGCAAGGAGTTTATTA
>JBJOOW010000434.1:0-3354 GCA_046051095.1 Bacteroidota bacterium
CCCACCCACGCAGGCATCTACGTGGCAAAGCAGGTTTTTGCTTTTGGCCAGCGAAGCCAGATTGCCTATCGGATCCATTACACCGTACGGGTACGATGGTGCCGAACCAACCAGCAGTATAGTATTAGGGGTTATGGCTTTCTCTACCTCGCTAATACTAACGGCGTAGGTTGAATCGGTTTTGGCAACTGTAAAGTCTACATCCAGAAAATGGAATGCTTTTATAAATGCCGGGTGTACCGAGTCGGGTATAACCACATGGGGGCGTTTAATTGCCGGCTTATTGGCTTTTGCCCAATCGCGGGCTGTTTTTACGGCCAGTATTATGCTTTCGGTACCGCCCGAGGTCACACTGCCACAAACCTGCTCATCGCCGTTAAACAGGCTGGCACACATGCTAACTGTTTCTGTTTCAAGTTCTACCAGGCTGGGGGTAGCAGTAGGGTTAAGGGCGTTATCGGCATAGTATTGGTCAAAAATCTGTTTAATAGCATGCTCGCGCTCATCGCCGGGGTGGTATATAAGGCAAAAAGCACGGCCTTTTCGCCAGTTAATGTCTTTTTGCTTTTTCTGTTCAATTGTACTTAGAAGCTCTGTTGCTGTTGCCGGTTGTTGGGGGAATTCAAATTTCTGATTAGCCATTATATAGTGTAATTGTATTTTATTAGGGGGATAGTGAAATTAAGCTAAGAACTTCATTACTCAAAGCCAAACGGCATGGTTTGGTTACGGTTTAATAAATTATATGTTGCCACATTAAACAAAAAACAATTTGTATGGCAAATCATATTTCTTGTGTTGAATACTGTTATACATAGCTTTGATTGTTGGCTTGTTGTCTTTGTAAGCAACAGTGAGTTTACTCTACTCAAAATCAAGGCTCATTTAACAAATGTAATAAGTTGAATAATAACAGGTTGCATTTTTTATTAGGAAATGCGGGTTGTATTTAGTTAACTTGAAGCACATTTTGTGACTAAAATCTAAGACTATGAAAGGAAATTTACGTGCAACCATGCGGGTAGCACTGTGGTCGGCCATGCTAACGCTGGGGCTGATTACTACTGCTACTGCCCAGGTTAGTGTAACTGCTACCGCAGGCACCCCCGGGCCAACCAGTTATGCCACTTTAGGCGCAGCATTTACAGCAATTAATGCGGGTACCCATCAGGGCGATATTATTGTAGAAATAAGTGCCAACACTACCGAAACAGGCCCATGTGTGCTGAACAGTTCAGATGCGGCACCGGCTGCTTATACATCGGTACTAATCAGACCATCGGCTGATGGCGTGTCGGTTTCGGGCACTACTGCAAACGGCCGTGGCGTTATTGAGCTTAAAGGGGCCGATAACGTAACTATTGATGGCGATAACCCCAATACAGCAGGTACAAACCGTAACCTTAGCATTATTAACACTGCCAGTAGTACGGCAACCTACACTTCGGTAGTGCGTATTGCAACGGCAGCCAACGTAGTAAGTGCTAACGGTATTACTGTGAAAAATCTGATATTAACCGGCAGCGCTACCAGCCGTAATGCCAGCGCTAATACATCTACCACCGGGTCGGAAAATACAACATTTGGTATTTATGCAGGCGGTAATGGAGGTAGTACAGCTACGGATGCTCCTACTGCAGTATCAAGCGTTACTAGTACTACGGCTCCATCGGGTACTACTATTAATAGCCTGTTGGTAAATAATAATGAAATTAGTGCTTGTGCACGTGGTATAGTATTTAATGGTGCTGTCAGTTCGGTTTCAAACGGCGTTACCATATCTGGTAACACTGTAGGTGCAAGTGGCACATTAACAGGTTTTGCTCCCTTTACTACTCCTGCAACAACAGTATATACAAAAGGTATTTGGGTTAATGGCACAAATGCTGTAACCATTTCGGCAAATACGCTACGTAATATATTGTCGTATGTAGGTACCGGTATGACCGCAATTGAGCTGGTGGGCGCAATTGGTTCAGGTACTATTAGTATTGCCAATAATAATATTAATGGCATAGCACAAAACGTTAGCAATACCAACGCCGTAAAAGCAATACTTGTATCAAGCGCAGGAGGCGCTTATACAATAGCAGGCAACACGGTTAATAATGTACAATGGTTTGGTGGTACAGCCACAACAGCTCAACAAATTAGTGCAATAGAGGTGAATACATCCGCTACCTCGGGTGTAATTGAACAGAATAAAGTTTCGAAAGTATATGATCTGAGCACCGGTACATATGGCGCATATGGTATCAATATATCTGGCGGTAACAACGTTACTGTTCGTAATAATTTTGTTAGCGATGTTAACCGCGATATGACCGGTGGCTTTGCTTTTTCTACAACGTACGGCGTATTTGGTATACGTGTAGGCGCAGGAACAGGGCACATTATTGCTAACAATACAGTTAGTTTAACCGGCAGCCAGTTTGGAACTGCAAACAGTTCGTTACTAACTGCTGCATTGGCTGTTGTTGCTACTACCAGCACAGGCTTAGTTATACAAAACAATATTCTGTCTAATACCTTAACAGGTGGTACTACATCGGTAGCCCATGTTAGCTTGTACCTTCCTACTGGTGGAACCAGCAGCATGAATGCTACAATTAATAACAACTTTTACTTTACCGGTACCGACGTTGCCCGACAGGGTGTTGCCCAGGCTGGCACTACTGCAGGCACCGGCTTTTACTTACAATCAGATTTTAACTCTGCTGCTATAACGCCCGCTGCTAACCTGCGTGCTTACACCAGTTCGCTTTCATCGGCAGGCACCAACGATAATGCTTCATATGCTTCAACCGGTGCTGCTCCTTTTGTATCTGCTACCGATCTGCATATTGACGTAAACTCTGTAAACGCACCTGCACTTAATGGCGTTGCCGCTGTATTGGCATCGGTTACAAACGATATTGATGGTGATGTAAGAAATGCAACTACACCAGATATAGGCGCAGATGAATTTAACTTAACCGCATGTTCGGGTGCCGATGGTGGTACAGCTACAGCTACTAATGCCAACCGTTGCGCCGGGCAAACAGTAGCTTTATCATCAACAGGTTACACCACAGGCCAGGGTGTAAGCTATCAATGGAAAGTTGCTACAGTTGCTGGTGGCCCTTACACCAGCGTTTCGGGTGGTACGGGTGCTACAACAGTATCTTATACCAGCGCAGCACTTACTGCCGGTACATACTATTACGTATTAGAGGTTACCTGCAGCAATGGCCCGGTAGTTGATTTATCAAACGAAGTTGTAGTTACCGTAAACTCGTTGCCAACAGTAAGTGTATCGCCAGCAACAGCAACTTATTGCCAGGGCGGTAACGCAATAGCATTAACTGCATCGGG
>JBJOOW010000435.1:0-2981 GCA_046051095.1 Bacteroidota bacterium
TCGGTAAGCCGTGTGGGTGGTAACGCTCAGATTAAAGCCATGAAAAAAGTAGCAGGTACCCTGAAACTTGACCAGGCTCAGTACCGCGAGTTGGAGGCTTTCTCTAAGTTCGGTTCGGACCTTGATGCAGCTACCAAAGCCGTACTTGATAAAGGTGCCCGTAACGTGGAGATTTTGAAACAGGCACAGTTCTCGCCATTTACAGTAGAGAAGCAAATTGCTATACTGTACATTGGTACCAAGAACCTGGCCAGTAAAGTTCCGGTTAACAAGGTGAAGGAGTTTGAAAAAGATTTCCTTACCCAGCTGGAGTCTCGTTTCCCAGATAAACTGAAAGGCCTGAACAAGCCAATGGACGACGCAACAGAAAAACTGTTGAAAGACCTGGCTGCTGAAGTAGCACTGGCTTATAACTAATACAGCCCCTAAATCCCCCAAGGGGACTTTAGAATACAGAAAACCCCGAACCGCAGGTTCGGGGTTTTTGTTTTTGTAGGCAGGTGGTTGAAAGTTGAAAATGTCTAAGCCGTATGTGTCGTCCCTACGGGACTTGTAAATCTCTTTCTGCTATTACTTAGGATAAGCCATTCACGTTTTAAGGTTTAGTGTGCCGGCAAACTAAAACCTGTATAACAAATAACCCCGATGGTGTTGGCCATCAGGGTTATTTGTTAGGGTATAAGCAGGGCTGTTATTTCATGTTGTGGAACACAACCTGTACGTCGTCGTCTTCTTCCAGTTTTTCAATCAGCTTAATCATTTCTTCGGCGCCGGCATCGTCCAGCTCTTTATAAAAGTCGGGTGTTTTATCGTAGCCCGATTCTATTACTTCTATGCCTTTAGCCTCTAAGCCTTTGGCCAGGTTGCCAAAATCGCTGAACTCGGCATAGGCTGTTACCATACCGTCTTCTTCGCTAATTTCGGCCAGGCCGCTGTCAATAAGTTCAAGTTCAAGTTCCTCCAGGTTAAGGTTGCCCAGGTTAAACTTAAACATGGCTTTCTTCTTAAACATATACTCTACCGAGCCTTGTGTGCCAATGGTACCACCGTTTTTGTTGAAGATGGTGCGCAGGTTGGCAATAGTGCGGGTAGGGTTATCGGTAGCGGTATCTACCACTATGGCTACACCGTGCGGGCCATAGCCTTCGTAGGTTAGCTCCTCGTATCCGGCAGTATCTTTCGATATAGCTTTTTTAATAGCCGCCTCTACGGTTGCTTTGGGCATGTTGGCCGCCTTGGCGTTGTTAATGCAGGCTCGCAGGCGGGCGTTGGTATCGGGGTCGCCACCGCCGGCTTTAACGGCTATGGCTATATCTTTACCAATACGGGTGAAGGCCTTGGCCATGGCACCCCATCTTTTCATCTTTCTTTCTTTGCGGTATTCAAACGCGCGACCCATAATCTTTTCTTTTTAGTACACTGCGAATATAGCAGGGTAGGCAGGTTTTACAAACCGTAAATGCAATACAAACTGTTGCTGCATGCAACACCGTTTTTTTCTACATTCGTAACAACGCTTAAATACATAAATAACATGACAACCAACCCGTTTACCCCACAGCACGAATTATTACGCGAGTCGTTCCGCCAGTTTGTAGAAGCCGAAATAAAGCCCAACGTAAAGTATTGGGAAGAGAATAAAATATGTGAGCGCGAGGTGTTTCGCAAAATGGGTGGGCAGGGCTTTTTCGGGGTTAGCTTTCCGGAGGAGTATGGCGGTAGTGGTATGGATATGTGGAGCGCTGTAGTAATAAGCGAAGAGCTTACCAAGGCAAATATTGGTGGGTTATCTATGTCGCTGTATGCGCATACTTATTTGCCTTTGCCGGTAGTAATGGCATTGGGTACCGAAGAGCAAAAGCAGAACTATCTGGTTCCTGCATTGAAAGGCGAAAAAGTAGCGGCACTGGGTATTACAGAGCCGGGTGCCGGTAGCGATGTGGGGGGTATAAAAACTACTGCCGAGGATAAAGGCGACCACTTTGTTGTAAACGGGTCGAAGATGTTTATTACCAATGGTACCATGGCCGACTTTATAGTGCTGGCGGTACGTACCGGCGAAGGTCATGCGCTTTCGCTATTACTGTTTGATACTACTACGCCGGGGTTTTCGGCTAACCAGGTACATAACAAACTGGGTATGCACAGCAGCGATACCGGCCAGCTGTTTTTTGAAAACTGCATAGTACCAAAGAGTGCTTTACTGGGCGAGAAAGATTTTGGGTTCTATTACATTATGAGCAACTTTCAGGAGGAGCGATTGATAGCAGCTATTACAGGTACTGCATCGGCACATGAGGCTACACAGAAGGCTAAAAAGTATATGCTGGAGCGCGAAGCCTTTGGCCGCCCAATAGGCAAGTTTCAGGTGCTACGCCATAAAATAGCCCATATGTCTATAATGACCGAGGCCTGCCGTTCTATATCGTACCGGGCAGTTGCCGAATTTATTGAGTACGGACCTGCAGCCTACAAGATAATATCGATGGCTAAGGCTTTTGTATGCGAGGAGTCGTTTAAGGTGATAAACGAAGCGCTGCAAATACATGGTGGCTGGGGTTATATGGAAGACTATGGCCTGGCCCGCTCGTTCCGCGACATACGACTAATGACTATGGGTGCCGGCACTACCGAGATTATGCACGAGATTATCAGTAAGATTGAAATGGACGAGGTGAAACACGATAAGCAATTTGTTAAACAACGCGGCTAACCAGCAGCAATTCGTTAAGTACTGATTAGCCTCAGTACAGGTAGCAACTATTTAGTTTAAATTAGTGTTGTACAATAAAGCAAAATGAAAAAGTTCCCCTTTTCTGTAGTATGGTTTCTGGCACTGTTATTTGTGTTGCCCGCATGTAAAGACCCTAAGAAAGAAGAGGGTAACCTGAAAGTGCAGTTGCAGCCCTATGTGGGCAGCCAGCCGCTAAGCTTTAGCAATACTATTTATACAGATGGTAACAGAGAGTTTTTTTTTAGTA